>CAMWOK010000057.1 GCA_947175845.1 uncultured Lachnospiraceae bacterium
ATCATCGAATGCAATCCCAATATTGCACACTGGAATATTATTTCTATTCACGGCGGAGTGGCTGCTTCCAAAGGGTCAAAGGAGATTGCAAACTATTATGTCGACTCCTACCGCAATTGGATGACCTATGAGTTTCCTGATGCGGACTGCTATTTTCTGTCTGTGGCAACTATGACGAGATACTACAGGCCCACGCGGGACAAAAAGGTGTTTAACGACACGCTGCAGTCAGCATTTCCGGATGCGTTTCTGGACTATACTGATTTTTATGCGGCAAGAAGCCCGCAGAGGATGATCGATACCATTCACTGGGATCATGAAACGTACGCAGAACTGATACTGGATGTACTTCAAAATGTGACGGCAAAGAGACAGGAGCAATGCCAGGAACAACTGCAGAATACCCCGATCGAGTTCACAGTGACAGAGGTACAGGCTGTTCTCTGTACCAATGACAGAACAGTCATCTATGAACAGCCGTCTCCTGGCAGCAATGTGATCCTGCCGTCCTGCGAGGCAGGGATACCGATACAGGTGACAGGCATCACCAGCAACGGGTTTTTCCGCGTCTGTGTCAGTCCTGACAATACGGCGTCCTATATAGCAGGGGACGGGCTGATGCCAATGCCGTAAGGCGGAACGGAGTAGCATGAGAGCTTTTTATCAGTATATCAGAGAGAACAGCGGCTTGTGGATCGTCGTACTTTTGCTCGCGCTGTTCAGCCATGGCACAATGCTTCTGGGCGGGAGTATTGGCATTGATACAGAGGATATCATCACACTGCAGGAAGCATTCTATGGAGAATGGCTCTCCATGGGAAGACAGGGGCTTGTCCTGATCAAGCTGCTGCTGGGAACGGGTATCTTTAATCCGCTTTTTACGGGTGTGATGACCTTGTTTTTTCTGGCGGGGGCGTGTGTTTTGTGGAATTATCTTTTTTATCAGGTTTCGGGTAAAAAGAACTGGACCGCAGCGTTCGTCTTTTCTGTGCTACTGACGGTGTCACCGTTGCTTACAGAACAGCTTTATTTCAAGCTTCAGGCGATGGAAGTGACACTTGGGTTCTGCATGATGGCGGTCAGCCTGCTTGTGGTGTACCGCGCCGCCCTTGTCGATGATGTGAGAAAAAGAGGTGTGTACATCGCTGTTTCAGTGGTGCTCAATATGGTTCTGTTCAGTATGTATCAGGTGATGGTTCCACTGTTTCTATTCGGGGCAGCGGCATGTTTTTTTCTGTACAGTTTTATTCGAAAGAAGGCGGCGGCCAATGTGCTAAGACGTCTGTGTCTTCTGTATCCGCTGGTATTTCTGTGCAGTTTCGTGCTGAATCAGCTGATCACTGCGATATGGTTCAGCGGTGGGGCGGGGTATCTGACAGGGCAGATCCGATGGTTCAGACAGTCCTTCAAGGACTGCCTGATCAATATTTACTGGCATGTCAGGGCCGTTGCGCTGGGACAGGGTTTGTACTATTCCAGACTGTATCCAGCAGGCTGTCTGTTTTTGGGTGTCACGGTGCTGTGCGCCGCCAGAAAAAAGCAGAAGATGGCCGTGTGGGCGGGAGGGTGTCTGAGTCTGCTGCTGGTGATCGCCTCCCCTTTTTATATGACTGTGCTCTGTGCGGTGGAGCCGGTCATGCGCTCACAGATGGTCATGCCGTTTGCGCTCGCGTTTGTCGCGCACGCGGCTATCCTGTGTCTGGCAGACAGGCGCACTGCGGTGCGCATCGCTCTGCTGCTGTGTATGGTGGCGGGATATGTGCAGCTGAAAGGCACAATGCAGCTGAATTATACAGACAGAGTGCGGTATGAAAGTGACGTGCGCATCGCAGAGGCCATTATGGAGGAGCTGAATGCGCTGGAGGACAGCATACATTCCTACCCGGTCATATTTGTCGGAAAACATGCGGCAGAGCTGAATAATTCCTGCGTGAAGGGCGATACCATCGGATACTCTTTTTTTGAGTGGGATGCGGATGTTGAGCCGCGGGGATTTTACAGCACGCGCAGAATTGTCGATTTCATGCACACGCTGGGAGGAAATTATGTGCAGGGGAATGTGGAACAGGTGATCGGGGCTGCAAAGTACAGTCAGCATATGACAAGCTGGCCAATGCAGGGCAGCATAGCGCTGCACGACGGATGCATCATTGTGAAATTGAGCGATTAAATGCAGATCATATGCTGCATTTAAAATAGATTGGCAGCCTCAGAAGGGGGTGGACGGAGGGGAGGCTGTTGTTATATGACTAAGAGAATGACTAGGAGGAAAAGAAATGAAGAGAAAGATAAAATTTGCGCTGGCAGCAGCGGTCATGCTGGTCTTTGCACTGCAGATGACTGCTTTGGCGGCTGGGCTGGGCGTATCTGTCAACGCCTGCGTGATCGTGGGGAACCAGGTTCATGTGGCTGCTTCGGGAGCGGTGCAGGCAAGCGATACGGGACAGTATTATCTGTTTGCACTGGAACCGTATGAGACGGAGGTCGGTGCAAGAACAGATTATTGTGCGGCAATGCCCGCGTCTGAAAGTGTGACATTCACGACAGATCTGAACCTGAACACAGCGTCTTCGAGGCTGTACAGCAGATTTGTGGTGACAGTGCTCCGCGCAGGTGTGTTTGTGCCAGTCAGCAATGAGATGTACATCACAAATCCGGAGGTGCTGGCGTCTGTGTCGACAGGGTATCCGGCAAGGTCAAAAAAGGGCGTGATCGCTGACTGGCGCTATACGAGCGATCTGACAGAACTGAATGCAGGGTATGCGACATATGTACTCGATGTCAGCAAGTTCTTTCAGGCGGGCGGTGTCAATTTTACTTATAACGGTAAAAATTACAGCTTTAACAGCACCGCTGTGGCAGAGGCGGACGCGGTGTGTTCTCTGTTTACCAACGAGGGCTGTAATGTGGTGATGGTTATCATAAATAACTATAATCCGGCCGCGCTGGATATGGTTCCGCCTCTGGGCAGAACAGCGTCTATGACAACCTATGCATTCAATGTCCAGGAGCAGGTTCCGGCGGAAAAGCTTGAGGCACTGATGAGCTTTCTTGTACAGAGATATGCCAACAATGGGCATGGGGCGATTCACTCGTGGGTAATCGGCAATGAGGTGAACAACAATTATCCGGCGCACTATCAGGGAAATATTTCTGTCGATGAGTTTGCAGCAGATTATGCAAAGCAGTTCCGTGTCTGCTACAACGCAATCAAGAGCTACAATAAGGACGCGCGGGTGTACACCAACATCGATCAGCGCTGGAACTGGCTCGACAAGGCGTCCCCGTTACAGTATCCTTCCAGGACATTCCTGGATAAGTTTGCGGCGAACATCACGGCAACCGGGAACATTGACTGGGGGCTTACGATTCATCCACATGCAGTTCCGATGGATAACTGTCGTTTTTGGCTGATTCCCAGGCCGGAGTCTACGATGAACCTGGTCAGCCACAATGACGATTCCAAATTTGCGACGATACAGAATATGGAAGTGTTTACAGAACATATGAAGCATCCGGAGATGCTCAGTCCAAATGGAACAGTGCGCCACATAATGATCACGGAGCTTGGGTTCAATGCGTCCGAGACTAACCGGCATGGCTCCAATGAACAGTACCAGGCGGCAGCGCTTGTCTATGCGTACAAGAAAGCGGAGTCACTGCCTGAGATAGAGGCATTTATCATCCACAAACACAATGATGATCCAGGGGAGGCAGCGTCTGAGGTATCGTTTGGCCTCAGGGTAGGGGACAGAAAACGATTTGCCTATGATGTATTTAAGTTTATGGATACCGGAAGTACAGCCTATACAGATTTTGCGCTTCCGATTATCGGTGTTTCCAGCTGGGCTGAGCTTGGACTGCAGTGATGAAGGAACTGCAGCGAAAGCGGCAGTGCAGTCGTTTTAAGAGGTGAGCAGGATGCGGTGCAGAAAGAAAGTACCTATTGGATTTCAGACAGTGTTTTTTGTACTTGGAATGCTGTATCTGTTGATACTGCCGCCCTTCACGGCGCCAGATGAGGCGGGACATTTTGCCACAGCATACCACTATGCAAATGTCCTGTCCGGCGGCGCGGACTCGGTCGTGGAAAGTACAGCGGGAAACGTGTATCGCCAGATTGCAATGCGGGAGCAGGATGCAGTGCTTTATGGGCGTCTGGCAGCATGTGGAGAGAAGCAAAGCTATGCTGTTTTGACAGCAGCCTTGAAGGATCTGCCCTTCTTTTCCGTAGAAAATGTGCGGACAACACAATGCCTGTGCCGGACAATGCCTTATATTTTCCCGCTGTACATCCCTGCCGTGGCAGCGATTCTGCTGTGTCAGTCTGCGGGGCTTGGCAGTGTTGTAATGGTATATCTGGCAAGGTTTCTGACATTTCTGACGGCATGGTACATGATCTGCAGGGCGCTTCAAAAGATTCCGGCAGGCGGGCGAATCCTTCAGGTGATCGCCCTGTTCCCGATGGCACTTCATCTGTATTCAAGCTGTTCTGCGGATGCGATTGCAAATGCAACGGCTGTTTACGGAAGTGCCATCATATTGCGTTACAGGCAGGTTCCTGCCAGACTGCAAAGGTCTGACGGGATACTGCTGGCAGTGCTGCTGACGGTTGTGACGCTCTCAAAACCATTTTACATCCTGTTTCCTGCGCTTGGTCTGCTGATGCCGCAAGGAGCGTTTGTCAGAAAAAGAAGTTCTTACATGTTCTGCCTGATACCGCTGCTGTGCTGGCTGTGGAAGTATCTGCCGATTGTGCGCTCATGCTTTTTGGAGGGAGATGTCAGCGCGTATGCGGATCTGGCGCAGGGGTATTCTGCGGGCTATATACTGGCGCATCCAATTGAAATCATGTGTCTGCTGGTGCGATCTGTGGGGAAGGAACTGCCCTATGTCGCGGCGCAGAGTATCGGCCTGTACCTGGGGCCTTTGACAATCCGCATTCCGTCGGCAGCGCTTGTGGTATTTACGGGATTGCTGGTGTGGGCGGTTTTTGACGGTGGGGACGGACAGCAGATACTAAGCAAAAAGCAGCGGATACTGCCAGTGCTTTTGTTTGGCTTTACCTATCTGTGCTGCTATGGGATGAACCTGCTCTGGTGGACGCCGTTCGGGGCGGATAGAATAGAAGGGATGCAGGGGCGCTATCTGCTACCCTTGATGGGAATGCTGTGTGTCGCGGTAAAGCCAGTGGGGCAGAAACGGCAGCGCGTGGGTACCTGTGCAGTGTTAAGCGCAGAAGCATTAACACATATTTATGTCCTGATCGCTGTATTCAGGCAGCTTGTGTAACGCCTGTTCCGGCCGCAGGGGCGACTGGATGTGCGATAAGGCGGAAGGGACTGCGCATGATTAGGGGGAGCAGATTGATATGAATGGAACCGAAAATACAGGAAAGTTCCATAAAAATGCGAGGATATTTTTCCTCATGCTGCATATGACGGCGGTATGCATTTATATTCTGGTGTTCAGACCAGGCAATATGCAGGACACTTCGTATTGGGTATATCGGATTGGAGCGCTCGCAGATGAGATGCGCATAAAAGGAGTGCTGAATGCACTGCCGCCGCGTATTTTATCGGTTACTTTTGAGGGGTATGGATATGGAGCGCCGCTGTACTACTGTGACATGTTTTTGTGGATTCCTGCGGTATTTGTCCTGCTGGGGATGTCGGAATTTACGAGCTTTACTATTCTGTGTACCGCAATCTGGACTGCGCGGGCTTTTGTTGCAGGGTATTCTGCGAACCTCGTTTTGAAACAGTTTGAGGAAGTGACAAACAGATATGGGTTGTCGGCATTGTTTGCGTTTGCATATAGTTGCTTTCCGTACATGATGGAGGTTCTGCTGGTGCGTGGCGCGATCGGAGAGAGCCTGGCGGGTATCTTTTTTCCACTGATCACAGCACTGTTGTACACGATAACCCACGCGGTGAAAAAGAATTGCGGCCACATGATTCTGCTGGCATTAGGATTTTGGGGCGTAGTGTGTTCCCACACAATATCGATCGTGATCACAGCATGTTGTGTGGTGATATATATGTTGGGGAATTGGAAGCTGTTTTGGAGAGATAAGTGGAAGCTTGTGGAAGTGTTTAAAGCGGGGATGCTGGCCTGATCTGGGTGCATCTGGATCCATACGAAGCAGGCGAGGTGGTAGTATCCTATACGGGTACAAGTGTTCAGAAAGTATCTGATTGGATCTCGATTTTTACATGGATTTTGCTGTTTATATTGATGAGAAGACGGCATAGTGGTTTTGGGAGTGGATGAGAGTATGAACTATACAGAATTGGAAAAAAACTGCACAAGATCGACAGAGGGGTTTGTGGATTCATGCACGCTGGCTGTTCTGGGAACCGGCGCGACACAGCATCTGGCAAAGGCAGTCAAAGGGTATGCCTACAGCGAGGGCATCGCGCTGGATGTGTATGACGCTGATTATAATCAGATTGATGCGCAGGTGCTGGACCCCAATTCGGAGCTGTGTCACAAATCCCCCGAGTTTACACTTTTCTGGCTATGCACAGAAAAATTGTACGAGGAATTCTGCCAGAGCAAACAGCGTTCTGACTTTGCCGACACGGTGATACAGCGGGTGGAACGGTACTGGAACCTGGTGAACGGGAAATTCAGGACCAATATCCTGCAGTGCAATTTCCTGCAGCTGGACGACAGAGTTTTTGGAAATTACGGAAATAAGACAGCGGATTCTTTTATCTTTCAGTTGAGAAAACTGAACTGTTTGCTGATGGAAAAGTGTCTGGCGCACAGAAATGTCTTTTTGATAGATTTTTGCTATCTGCAGGAAAAATATGGGATTGATGCGCTCAGGGACAGCCGGATGTACTATGTGGCGAAGCTTCCCATCTGCACAAGAATGCTGCCGGAGGCCGCAAAACAGGTTGTGGATGTGATAAAGGCTGTCCGGGGAAAGATAAAAAAGTGTGTCATTCTGGATTTGGACAATACACTCTGGGGCGGTGTGATCGGGGACGATGGCATTGAAAATATCCAGATTGGTGAGCTGGGGATCGGACATGCTTTTACGGAATTTCAGATGTGGCTGAAAGAGCTTGGCAAGCGGGGCATCCTCCTTGCAGTCTGCAGTAAAAATGAAGAAGCCGCGGCGAGAGAGCCTTTTGAGAAACATCCCGAAATGGTACTTCGCATGGAAGATTTCGCCATGTTTGTCGCAAACTGGGAGGACAAGGCTTCCAATATCAACTACATACAGCGCACATTAAACATTGGCATGGACAGCATGGTCTTTTTGGATGACAATCCATTTGAGCGCAGCCTGGTAAAAAGCATGATTCCTGAGATTACGGTTCCTGACCTGCCGCAGGATCCTTCGCAGTATCTGGAATATATCAAGGGGCTGAACCTGTTTGAGACAGCTTCCTATTCAGAGGCGGACAGAGAAAGAACCAGGCAGTACCAGGAGGAGGCGGGCAGGGCGGCACAGCAGTGTCAGTTTTCTGACTATGGGGAATATCTGAAGAGTCTCGAGATGACTGCAAAGACAGAAGCGTTTGATTCGTTTCATTTTTCAAGGATTGCACAGCTTACGCAGCGCTCCAACCAGTTTAACTTGAGAACGGTAAGGTACACGGAACAGGAGATCGCACAACTGGCAGGAGATGAGAGGCATCTCACGCGATATTTTACGCTCAGTGACAAGTTTGGCGACTACGGCCTGATTTCCGTGGCAGTGCTTGATAAGCAGGAGGACAAAACGCTTTTCATATCGGAGTGGCTTATGAGCTGCCGGGTGTTAAAACGGGGAATGGAAGAATTTATTATGGATGAGCTGATAAGGACTGCGCGCGACAACGGGTTTGACACTGTCGTCGGCGAGTACCTCCCGACTGCCAAAAATAAAATGGTTGCAGATCTATACAGCCGAATGGGGATGCAGCCGGCAGGAGGCGGGAGATTTACAGTGCAGGTGAAAGATTACGCGATGCATCAGACGTATATTCGCAGACAATGAAGGGAGGAAAGCTGTCAATGGGCAGAACAGAGATTATCGAGAAAGTAAATACAGTGTTCAGGGATGTGTTTGATGATGACAGGCTGTTGATCGGCGAACAGACGACGGCGGCAGATGTGGATGGATGGGATTCGTTAAAGCATATATCGTTGATCGAGGCGGTCGAGGAGGCGTTTGACATGCGTTTTACCATGCTTGAGATCAATGGCATGAAGAATGTGGGTGAAATGATAACCATTATTGAACAGCGGGTGGTGTAGGCAGATGCAGATTATAATTAGGAAGGAAGGGACACAAATTGAGACGAACTGTCAATCGCAGGATACGGCTTGTCTTAGTCTGGATTCTGGTGTTTTGCATGCTTCCGGCAATGACAGGCCACGCCGCAGCGCAGTATGTCAGCGACGGCATGATACATGAAGAGGGATATATTGTGATTGGTTCAAGCCATGCCGTTCTGGCTGGTTATGCCATGGAACAGAGAACGGACGAATACCATAAGGTAATCGGACTCGAAGGTGTCTATTACACGAAGACTGCCGTCACGGAGGCTGGCAGAACAGGGACCAAAGCTATGGAAAAAGATTTTGAGATGTCCGGAAATTTATTTTTTGTATGTGAGGGACTGATCATTGACGCGACGAACCGCCAGGCGACGAAAGAGTACATATACAGTGACGGAAAAGGCAAGTGCGGCGAGGGGGTGCAGACGATTCACAGGGTTATGGATGCGAATCCGAATATAAAGCACTGGAATATTATTTCTTATCAGGGCGCCGCACAGGCTGCTAAGGGAAGACAGGATATCGCGGACTATTATGTGAGTTCGTACAGGAACTGGATGGAATATGAATTTCCGGATGCAGACTGCTACTTCCTGTCACATTCGCTGATTACAAAGATATATCGCGGGAAACGGAATCTGGATTTATTTAACCGCACGCTGGAACAAGCTTTTCCGGATCAATATATGGACTACACAGCGTATTTTAAGGAAAGATATCCTTCCGGAATGAGTGATCCGACCGAAAAAGGAGATGCGGTGCACTGGAGTGCAGAAACCTATGCCGGAATGATCACAGATGTCATCAGACGGATACAGGAAAGGCGCGCAGAGTGCATGGAACAGCAGAATCCAGTTAAAATTACACCTGTAGTTTGTGTGTTGTACACAAATGAAACCACCGTGATAAAAAGAAAGCCGCACGCGGGGGCTGAGATTGTTGTGGCGGGCTGCGATGCCGGACTTCCGATACAGGTGACAGGCGTTGCGGACACGGGCTTTTATGAGATAGCCCTGAACGGGGAACTGTTTTATGTTGAAATCAATGGATTAAGTGAGGGAGTTATTAAATGAAAAGAAAAATAATGTTGACAATTTTTGGAATGAGTGTTGCGTTGACAGCATGTTCGGGAGATGCAAAGACGACGGAGCCTGCGCCCGTGGAGCACAACAGCGAGACAAAAATCGTAGTGGCGGAACAGTCTGAGGCGGAAAGTGAGACTGAAAAGAGAAACTCGCAGGAAGCGCCAACAGAGACAGAGTCCAGCGAAGAGACGGGCGTTGACAACGAATCCGAATCAGAAAAGGAGACGGAATTCAGCGGGGAAGCGGCTTCTGACAAAGAGACAAATTCCGGTGAAGCGCAAGAGACAGAAATTGCCACGGCCTCTGAGGAACAAACGCCGCAGGAAAAGGGATCGTTTACGCAGGCGGACATAGCCGTGTCTGTGCGCGGTGTTGCTGTTGCTCCGGGCGAGATCATGGAGAATTATATTAATGCGCTGGGCGATCCGGATGCATTGGACGCTTCGCCGAGCTGTGTCGAGGCTGGCGATGACAAGACATACACATACGGTGGCGTGATTATATACAGCTTTCGCGCCAACGCAACAGACAGGATCAATCTGATAGAGATTGTGGGATCGGAATCGCTTGTGAAAGGGATCCATATCGGGGATACCGTGGACGCAGTCATTGCAGCGTATGGGGATGCTTACACGATGGACGGCGACGAAATGATCTATGAAGTGAATGACAGGGTGATGGGATTTTTGATCACCGACGGTAAAGTTTCGTTCATGGAGTTGTTTGCAAGATAATCAGAGAGCGCCATGGAGGCAGAAGGGAAAATGCGGATGAAAAGGAGTCAATGGATGCGGGCGGGAATATTTCTCTGCGCGCTTGTGACGGCGCTTACATATCTGACACGAGTATTTGAAAACAAGTCTCCCGACGCGGTGAGCAAGGAATTTGCAAAGAATACAGACCGGAAGTTTGATGTTATTTTTCTTGGGCCGTCCACGATGAAAAACGATATTTATCCGCTGGAGCTGTATAATCACTATGGGATTGCAGCGTACAACCTGGCGTGCGGAAGTCAGTCCGTTGCGGAGAGCTATTATCTTGCAAAGAGCGCCATTAAAAAGTATCAGCCGGATCTGCTGGTTCTCGATGTGTTTATGGTGCCGTATGAAGGGGATTATCTCACGGAGGGACAGCTTCATTTTGTGACAGATGCCCTGCGGGGGGCGGACAGATGGAAGATTGTAAAGGACCTGGTTCCGGAGGGACAGCGTGAACAGTACCTCTTTTCGCTGTCGGTGTATCACGACCGCTGGAAAGAACTGGAGAAGACAGATTTTAGCACACCGAAAGATATCACCTACGGCGCAAAGCTGAACACTGTTTCTAAGGAAATCGGGGACTATACAATTACGACAGAGAAAAAGCAGCTTCCGAAAAAGTCCGAGGAGTATCTGCGTAAGCTGGCAGAACTTTGCCAGAGTCAGGATGTGGAGCTGCTTCTCGTAAATTTGCCGGTGGATTTTGGCGCAAAGCATGGTGTCATGGGCGATATGGAAAAAATGCAGTTGTACTATAATGCAGTACATGATTTTGCGGCAGCTCACCAGATACAGTACTGGAATTATATGAATTGTACAGACAAGTTAGGACTTGATCCAAAGAACAATTATGATGGCGGATATCATCTGAATATCCGGGGCGCAGAAAAACTGACTGACTTTATGGGACGCTATATCACAGAGCATTATTCACTGCATGACAGACGCAGTGACAGTGGATATGACTTTATAAAGGAAGATTATCTTCTTTATGAACAGTATAAGGAAGAGCAGATGATGATACTAAATCAATAGGGAGAACGTTTATGTCTACTGTGTCTTTTGCATTTTTACTCTTTTTTTGTGTGACCTTGTCAGTGTATTATGTATTTCCAGCGCAATACCGATGGACTGTACTGCTGGCAGGAAGCATATTTTATTTTTGGAAATCGTCGGGGAGCTGGCTTTTGCTGGTTTTCCTTGGAATCTGTCTGATGAACTGTCTCGCCGGGATCGGCATGGGGAAGCTTATGCGGGCAGAGAAAATGCGGAAAGTGCGGGCAGTCTATACTGCGGCAGTTGTGGTGGATGTGGCGGTGTTGATTCTGTACAAGGACAGCGACTTTTTTCACGCACACCTGGCTGCGCCGATCGGCATATCATATTTTACACTCATCCTGATCGGTTATCTGACGGACGTTTACTGGGGGAAATTTCATGCGGAGAGAAACTTCCTGAAATTCACATTGTTCACAGGCTATTTTCCGCAGCTTTCGTCGGGGCCGTTTGTGAAGTATGATATTACGGGGAAGGAGCTGTTTCAACCGCACATATTTGACTTTGAGAAAATTGTGTCTGGCATGGAGCGGATCCTGTGGGGATTTTTTAAGAAGCTTGTCATTGCAGAACGTCTGGGCGTTCTTGTCAGCACTGTGTACGGGGACTGTCAGACCTACAGTGGATTCTATGTTCTGACCGCGGTGTGTGCGTTTACGTTGCAGCTATATGCGGATTTTTCAGGTGCGATGGACATCGCACTTGGCGTCTCGGAATGTTTTGGCATCGGACTCCCGGAGAATTTCAGAACGCCTTTTTATGCAGTATCCATTCAGGAATTTTGGCGCAGATGGCATATTACGCTGGGAGAGTGGCTGAGGGAGTATGTTTTTTACCCTGTGCAGAGAAGCAGATTTTTTTCCGGACTGAGGAGATGGTGCAGGAAGAGATGGGGAAAAAATTTTGAGACAAAGCTGAATCTGCCATTGTATCTGGGACTGTTCATCACATGGTTTCTCATCGGGTTCTGGCATGGCGGAAAATGGAATTATATCTGGGGGAGCGGTCTGTATTATTGGCTGCTGATTACCCTTGGGGAGATTCTGGCGCCGGTGTTGGGGAAGCTGGTCTGTATGCTCAAAATCAATACAGACTGCTGGAGCTGGAAATTTTTTCAGCGGATCAGAACGGGCATCCTGTTTACATTCGGACTTTCGTTCTTTCGCGCCGAGAGTGTTCACGCGGGGATAGCGTTGTGGAAATCAGCGTTTTCGGTGAACAATCCATGGATTTTGTTTGACGCCTCCTTGTACGATCTGGGGCTGGACAGACAGGATTTCTCGGTTTTGATTTACGCACTCATGCTGTTGTTTGCTGTGGAGCACTATAAAAACCGCTTTGACATCCGACAAAAACTGGCTGAACAAAATTACTTATTTCGGCTGGCGGTTGTGCTCGCGATGGTTTTGTGCGTCGTTATCTTCGGGAAATACGGTGCAAATTACGTCGCAAGCGCATTTATTTATGAACAGTTTTAATCATAAGGTATGATTT
>CAMWOK010000058.1 GCA_947175845.1 uncultured Lachnospiraceae bacterium
CGAGAGCGCTGTGATCACCGGTGTGGTGGCCACGATCGCAGTCAGCAGCGCATCACTCTTTGCCGTGAGCTCCTTCGTGCACGCATCCAGGTACACATCACACTTTGCCACCATATCCTGTTTCTCCAGCGAATTTGCAAAGATGACCGCCAGCGACTCGATCGCGGTCGTAAGCTCGGTCTCGTGTGCCCTGTCCACCGGAAGCAGGCTGATTTTCTCCACCAGCTCTGCAACGCACAGACGGCTGCCCCCGTCGGTGCTGATTGTCATCTGATTGTTCTCTGGCATTCCCCTGAAAAGCCATTTGTCGTGCGGTGCGTACTTTCGATTCAGAAGGTAGTACAGCTTCATCGCCTGCTTCGCGCACTCTGCCTTGGCAAGCTCCGCCGCCACAATCTGCCCGCGCCTGCGCATACGGGGCAGATTGTACTGTCCATTCTGGGAAAAAAGTGCACAGGTCTGCGCAATCTTGCGATACCATACGGCCTTGGGATAATACTCCATCAGCATCTGTCTGTACCGGGTAAAGATACCCTCATCATCGCGAAACACCGCGCCGTTCACCGCCGCCGCGAGCGCGTAGTCATGCACTGCAAGCCAGCTCTTGATCGTCTCCATCGACTCCTTGCCGGACACCTCGGACTCATGGCTGCGCGCGAGCAGCCCCACCAGATTAAACCCGAGCACATTTTTGTAAAATTCATCAATAATCATGACACCGCAGCGGTCCCTGCCGTGAAATGTCTCGATCCTGTCAACTCCCATAAAACTCTGCGGCAGGCTTTCATACACCTCTTGCAGCTCCTCGCCGATCGCTTCGTACACCTTTTTCGTCACCCACATCACAAAGCGCGGGCCATAGTCGTGGTCCTGTGACAGCCTGTCGTCAAATCCAAAACAGTCCGATCCCTTTCCGACCAGTCCGACCGCTATAACGGACTCATACGCGCCAAATTTCTCTGCGATCATCGGCCTTCCGTAAGTCTCATAATACGCGCGGCACAGTTCCAGACCCGGGATGTTTGGTGTCAGATCTTCCGCGGGTTCCTCCGGCAGTATCTCCTCGTCATCAAAATCCAGCAAATCCGCAAGCTCCTCATCGCTCATGGCCATCCCGGCGCCATCGTCCAGCTCCAATTCAGATTCCTCATATGCAGATTCCTCGAGAGTCGGTTCTTCGTATGCGGCTTCCTCATATGCGGCGTTTTCGTATGCAGACTCCTCGACAGCAGGCTCTTCGTATGCTGTTTCCGCATACGCGGATTCTTCGTATGCAGACTCCCCGACAGCTGGCTCTTCGTATGCAGACTCCTCGACAGCAGGTTCTTCATATGCAGACTCCTCGACAACAGGCTCTTCGTATGCTGTTTCCTCATACGCGGGTTCTTCATATGCAGACTCCTCAACAGCAGGTTCTCCATATGCGGCTTCCTCATACGCGGATTCTTCGTATGCTGTTTCCTCATATGCAGGTTCTTCATATGCAGACTCCTCGACAGCAGGCTCTCCATATGCGGCTTCCTCGAACTCCGGTTTCTCAGTCTCTAAGGATTCCTCATACGCGGACGACCCGAGTGCAGATTCCTCATATGCGGCTTGGCCGGACGCAGGCTCTTCGTATGCGGCTTCCTCGAACTCCGGTTCCCCAGCCTCAAAGGATTCCTCATACGCATTTTCTTCATATGCAGTCTCACCAGGCTCCCCGTCATCCTTTACAAACTCTTCAAAGACAAAGTCTTCCAGTTCGTCCTCACCGGATTGCGCTGCCTCCGCCTCCGCTTTTGCAGCCTCCTGTGCGGCAGCCTCACTCCGCATCCGCTCTTTGATAATATCAATGTTGGCGCTCAGGCGCTGGTACTGGATGTTGTCCGCCCCCAGATATTTTGCCACGCACTCCCGGCTTTTTTCCATGACACTCAGCGCATTGGCGTAGTCCTTATCCATATAGTACAGGCTTCCCAGCGCTGAAAGCGCTGCGCTGTAGTGGGCGTCGTCCACGCCGAGTTCCTCAAAAATGCGGATCGCCTCCTCCGCCCGCGCTTTCGCTTCATCATCCTGCTCAAGCTCAATGCAGGTGTTTGCGAGGTTCGCCTGCGTGACTGCCACCTCAAACTGTTTGTCTGTCTTATGATTTACGATGTACAGCGCATTTACAAGCTGCTCCTTCGCGGACGCAAAATCTCCCATCTCCTGATACAGAAGGCTGAGGTTGTTGTAAAAGTTGGCAAAGTACATATCCTCCTCGTCGAGCTGCGCCACATAGATCGGCCGCACCCTGTTGTACAGCTCAAGCGATTCCGACAGCAGCCCTGCAGCGCGGTGCGCATTGGCAGCATTGAGCAGTGTCGTCGCGTAGGGGATCGTATCCTGCAGCCCCATCTCATCCATCAGCGCGATGGCCTTATGGCAGTTCTCTATGGAGCGGTCATACTGCCCTGTCTCCCTGTAAAATCCAATGATTTCATTGTAAAGAGTCAGCAGTACATCCTGTGCTCCCTCGCTGATGGCCTGCGCAATATGTGACTCCAAAAACTGTGGTATCTCATCCACCTTCTGTTGTGCAAAGAGTTCGTCCAACTCCTGTGTTACCTGATTTATGTCCATATTGTCCTCCTCACTTTCAAACATTCTATTTTTACACTTTCCTCAATATGTCGATGGTGTGCGCCCCGGCGCCGATCAGGTCCGCCCGCTCACAGACTGCCAGCTGATAGCGGACAAACAGCTCAAACTCCTCCTCGCTGAGCTGATTCAAAAAGGGCCTGATATAGTTTGCCGGCCCGTCGGGGGAAAGGATCTGAATCCGCGCAAGCCCCACCGCCTCATTCAGGGCTTCGATGTCCTCGATGCGCATATAGTCATAGAGCCCCTCCGGCGTCGGGATAGTCTGAAAATCCTCCGTGAGACGTCTCTGCTGCATACATTCAAGCACATGTCTCTCCTTGAAGGCGTATGTGATGACACTGTACTCATTCATGCAGTATGCAGCCAGGATGACACCGCCAGGCTTCGTGACACGCTTTGCCTCGCCGAGCGCCCTGCTCTTGTCCTCAAATCCAAACAGATGGTACATCGGCCCGAACAGGAGCGTCACATCAAACGTGTCATCCTCAAGTTTTTTCAGATTCAGCGCGTTCCCCTGCATCGCGTTCACCCTGCCTGCCTTCTTTTTCAGGACACCCAGATTGTACTTTACCAGCTCCACCGCTGTCACATCGTACCCTTCCTCCGCGAGCGCCACACTGTACCTTCCGGTCCCCGCACCGATGTCCAGGAGCCGGATCTGCCCCCGGACTGCATCCCGATCCAGGTTCCCGCCGCAGTCTGTCTTCTGGATACGCTCCTCTGCCTCGTCGAGATATCTGTGTATATAGTGCATGGAAATGCGGTACTCAACCTGACCATGGCGCGAATTCAGGCGCTTATCTTCATTGAATTTATTATAATATTCCTCAAGCTGTGTCATTTATGCAACCGATCCCTCCAGTGAATTGTGCATCTGGTCAAAACTCATAAAAATTGTGCGCTTCCGGCTCTTTTTGCAGTTCTGTACCTTGATCCTCCGGCACAACCTCCTGCGGGGGCTGCTTGGCGTGCACCTTGTCCGTGCGGATATCGATCACCGGCCCCCCGGTGCCGTTAATGTAATCGCCGGTGATTGTCACCTCGCCGATGTTGTCATCCTTTGGGATCTCATACATAATATCGAGCATAAAGTCCTCGATGATCGCGCGCAGTGCCCGCGCGCCGGTATCCCGCTCCATCGCTTTCTTCGCGATCGCCTCGAGCGCGGTGTCGTCAAAATTAAGCTTCACCTCGTCCAGTTCAAGAAGCTTCTGATACTGCTTTAATATTGCATTTTTAGGCTCCTTCAAAATCTTGATGTAGCTCTCCTGTGTGAGGCTGTCCATCGGACAGATGATCGGCAGGCGCCCGATAAACTCCGGAATCATGCCGAATTTCTTGATGTCCTCAACCGTCACTTTCTTTAAAATATTTTTCTCCTTGTCGAAGGCATCCTTGAGCTCCGCATTAAACCCGATCGAGGACTGCTTCGTGAGCCTCTGCTTGATTATCTCATCGAGATCGGGAAATGCGCCACCGCAGATAAACAGTATATTGCGGGTGTTGATCGTCGTCAGCGGAACCATGGCATTCTTGCTGTTTGCCCCGACAGGCACTTCCACCTCAGAACCCTCGAGCAGCTTGAGCATTCCCTGCTGGACCGACTCGCCGCTCACATCGCGCGATGTCGTGTTCTTCTTCTTCGCAATCTTGTCGATCTCGTCGATGAACACAATCCCCTGCTCTGCCTTCTCCACGTCATTTTCCGCCGCTGTCAGAAGCTTGGAGATCACCGACTCTATATCATCCCCGATATAGCCCGCCTCCGTTAAGGAAGTCGCGTCCGCGATAGCCAGCGGCACATCGAGCAGTCTCGCGAGGGTCTTTACCAGATACGTCTTCCCGCATCCGGTCGGCCCCAGCAGCAAAATATTGGACTTCTCAATCTCGATCTCGTCCATCGTACCGGTCGTCACGCGCTTATAGTGATTGTACACTGCCACGGAGATCACTTTTTTGGCATAGTCCTGCCCTACCACGAACTCATCGAGATGCGCCTTGATCCGGTGCGGCGCCGGCAGATCATGGATGTTAAACACCGCCTTCTCCTGCTTTTCCTTCGGCTTTTTCTTCTTGAGCTTCTGGCGGTTCGGAATGCCGCCGTCCCCCTGCAGATCTGCGATATTGACAAAGCTGATATTGGGAAAACGCCGTTTTTTGTCCTTGCCGCTGTCCTTGTCAAAATTGAAGTTGGTGTTGTTCAGCATCCCCTGATAGTCAAACTGACTCACTGTGTCCATCGTCTTGTGCATACAGTCCGAACACACCGAGATGTGATTGGGAAGCTTGAACATCTTTCCTGTCTTGCTCTCCGGCCGCCTGCAGATAAAGCATACGTCCTCGTACTCGCTCTCCTTGTCCTCCCCGTCGTCATCCCCGGACGCTTTCCCGTCCTTTGGCGTTTCCTCCTCCGCATCTGACGCGTCCTCGGCCATATTCACAATCTCGATCTCCTCGTTGTTGTCAAAGTTGTTATCTAACATGATCCCCTCCGTTATCTGTTCTACTGCTCCTTATATCCGAGCGTCACATCGATCGTCCGCTCTTTGTACTCCCCGTTGCTCTGCCGCATCAGCACAACTTCGACCTCTGTGCCCGCCTCATAAAATTCCAGCAGTCCCTGCAGTTCATCCATGCGCGTGATCTTCTCGCCGTCCAGGTACATGAGAATATCCCCCTTCAAAATTCCTGCCTCGTCTGCTGCGGTATCCTCAAGCACATTGTTCACATACACACCCTCCGGCATCTCATAGCGCGCTGTCGCCTCCTCGATGACATCCGTGCCCGTGATTCCCAGGAATGCGCGCGCTTCCTCCGGAACTTTTTTCCGCGTCTCGCGCTGCATCAGATCCTCGATGATCGGCCTGGCCGCGGAAATCGGTATGGCATATCCCATGCCCTCGATCACGTAGTCCGCGATCTTGCTGGAATTGATGCCGACCACCTCGCCCCGCACATTCAGGAGTGCTCCTCCGGAGTTTCCGGGGTTGATCGCCGCGTCCGTCTGAATCAGATAACTTGGGTTTTTGTCCTCCTCGTCCGCAAACACATTCCTGTTCAGCGCGCTGATCACGCCCGTCGTGACAGACTGGCCATACCCGAGTGAGTCGCCGATGGCGATCGCCGGCTCTCCCACCTGAAGGCTGTCCGAGTCACCGAGCGCCGCGATCGCGATGCTCGCAAGGGTGTCGTCGCCCATCTCTTCCAGAAAGACAGAGACGATAGCGAGATCATTCTCCGGGGAGGTTCCCTTCACATAGGCAACCGCCTCCGCATCGTCGATAAACTGCACATACAGGCTGTTGTTGTTCTCTACCACATGATAGTTTGTCACGATCAGAAGCTCCTCGTCTGTCTGTGCGACGACGATCCCGGAACCGTTTGCCTGCTCATCATACTCCTCGTCATACCAGTAATCATACGCTGTGTACTCGTTTGTGATGGAAACCACGCAGGGCATGGCAGTCCTGACCACTGCAGTCACATCCGCCATGACTGCCAGCGCCTGATCATCCTGCTGCAGCACCTCCACATGGCGCACCTCAACAGCTCCTTTCTGATCGCTGTCTTCATCCTTCTTTTTCGCTTCTTCAGACGCTCTCTCGTCCGCCTCCGCCTCATCTGTCTGCGCTTCGTCCGTCTCTGTCTCCTTCTCCCGCGCCTTTTCGGATTTTGCATCTGTCTTCTGATCGTCGTCCTCCTCCGATTCGGACTCCATCTCGTCTGTCTCTGTTTCTATCTCTGTCTCTGTTTCTATCTCCGTCTCTGTCTCCTTCTCGTCAAACCTTGGCTTCTGGAGCGCGTCATCGGAGTTGAAGCCAAAATTGTCGCTGCCGCCACTGCGCGTGTTTGACACGCCTCCCCTGCCGGACGCCGCGGCGACGGCACTGTCCTCGACATGGATTTCCACCCGCTCAAGCCACGCAGGCCTCGCGCTGCTGCGGCTGCCGAGCAGGGTGCTCACAGCATAACTGCCGCCCAGAACATACACGCCGGCAAACGCAGTGCACCCCAGTGTTACCATAATATTCTTAAACGTTGCTTTCTTCTTTCCCATATCTTTATGCCTCCTTCGTGCATGCCAGATTTCCATTCGATTTCCATTCTATTCGACGGTAACAGACTTTGCCAGATTTCTCGGCTTGTCGACATCACATCCCTTGCCGACCGCCACATAGTAGCCAAACAGCTGAAGCGGAATGATCGCCAGCGAGTTTGCAAAATACCGGCTGGTCCGCGGAATGTAGATCACATAGTCCGCGGCTTTCTCGATATCCGTGTTCCCCTCGTTGGTGACAGCGAGCACAAACGCGCCCCGCGCCTTCACCTCAACCATGTTGCTGAGCGCCTTTCCAAACAGCGAATCCTGTGTCGCAACTGCTGCCACAAGCGTTCCTTCCTCGATCAGGGAAATCGTCCCATGCTTGAGTTCCCCCGCCGCGTATGCCTCGGAGTGGATGTAGGAGATCTCTTTCAGCTTCAGTGACCCCTCGAGGGAGATCGCGTAATCGATGCCCCGCCCGATAAAAAACACATCCTTTGCCCCGATATAGCGGTTTGCAAACCGCTGTATCCTCTGTTTGTTGGCCAGAAGCATCTCAATCTGCGCCGGAAGCCGCTTCAAATCCTCAAGCATATCGTAAAATTCCTGGTCCTCAAGCATACCGCGCACTCTGCCAAACTTCATCGCAAGCAGATACAGTGCCGCCAGCTGCGCACTGTAAGCCTTCGTTGTGGCGACCGCTATCTCGGGACCCGCCCATGTGTACATCACATTATCCGCCTCCCGGGCGATAGAGCTCCCCACCACATTCACGATGCCAAGCACCTTGTGGCCAAGCTTCTGAGACTCGCGGAGCGCCGCGAGCGTGTCCGCAGTCTCCCCTGACTGGCTGATCACAATCACCATCGTCCCCTTCTCAAGTATCGGATTGCGGTATCGAAACTCGCTTGCCACATCGACCTCCACCGGGATCCTGGCGATCCCCTCGATGACATATTTTCCAGTCATCCCGGCATGGTACGCGGAACCGCACGCCACGATAAAGATCTTGCTGACCGCCCGGATCTCCTCGTCGGACATCCCGAGTTCCTCGATCGCGATGTCCCTGTCCTGAATCCGCGGCCCCAGCGTATCTGTCACAGTCCTTGGCTGCTCATACATCTCCTTGAGCATGAAATGCTCGTAGCCGCCCTTCTCCGCCGCGTTGGCGTCCCACTCGATCGTGACCGGGTCCTTGGCGATCTCCTCCTCATCGACTGTGTAGAAATGCATGTGGTCTGCGCGCAGGCGCACAACCTCCTGATTCTCAATAAAATAAACCTTCCGGGTGTACCTGAGTATCGCAGGTACATCCGACGCGATAAAACAGCCGTCCTCATTCTGCCCCACGATCAGAGGACTGTCTTTTCGGACTGCAAAAATCTGATCCGGGTGTTCCGCAAACAGGATGCCAAGCGCGTAAGACCCCTGTACGCGGTGCATGACCTTCGTGATGGCCTCGAGCGGATTCCCCTTATAGTAGTAATCGATCAGATGCGCCAGCACCTCCGTGTCCGTGTCGGAGACAAACGCATATCCCTTTGCAAGCAGTTTCTCCTTCAGGGGAAGATAGTTCTCGATAATCCCGTTATGTACGACCGCGATCGTCTCCTTTGTATTGTAATGCGGGTGTGAATTTGCATCGCTGGGTGCCCCGTGCGTCGCCCAGCGCGTATGCCCGATACCGATGTTTCCCGGCATCGTCGCACCGCCGTGCGTCAGCTCTTCAAGCACCTTGAGCCGCCCTGCGGACTTTCTGATCTGAATCTGTTCACCGTCAAACACTGCCATTCCCGCAGAGTCGTATCCTCTGTACTCGAGCCTGGAAAGCCCCTCTAGGATCACCGGCGCTGCCGCATGTTTCCCTATATACCCCACAATTCCACACATACTATCCGACCTCCAAATTTTTTGTGTTCCAGCTAATCCCAATATGTCCTGCTCGCACTGCACCACCTCACGATGCGCTGCGGCAGGCTTCGATAGTGTTTTCCAAGCTGGTATCCGATCAGCTTATACCCGCTTGATACAATCAAATATGGTATTTCCATCCATTTCTTTGTCTGAAACAGATGTCTGAGTGTGCTTCTGACAAGTTTTCTGCCCTCGCTCTGTGACGAGACCGCCGCAAACACCTCCGGGTGCTGTGCCTGGGATACTCCCAGGTCAAAATTTCTGTGAAACTGCTGCATACAGGTATAATTGTGGGAGTGGCGCACCTTCGCCTCCGCCGCATAGGCGATGCGGTATCCGCCAGTGACTGCATGGCCTGCGTACACCATATCTTCATTGAAGATCGCTTTCTTGACAAAGCCTCCGATATTCTCATAGATTTCCCTGTTGTATGCCGCACATACATTCGAACAAAAAAACGTCTTGATGCCATACCTGTCCAGATCGGCAGCCGATTTCACCGACGACTGCGCCGGGTAGTTAAATCCTCTTGTGTACTTCTCAATCTCGCGGCATCCCGGAAGCGGAAGCTGCCGCGCGTACGCTGCCGCGATATCCTCCTGCCGGGTGAGCGCCTCCACCAGCGTCCGTATCAGCTGGCTGTCATCCGGCATTGCATCCTGCGTCATGCACACGAAAATGTCCGCCTTGGAGTACTGTACTGCCTTCGCCCGCGTCCTTCCATGATCAAACTCCTTTTCCGGCAGATGGTGTACCTCAATATTTTTATAGTTTTCCAGAATGTCCGTTCCAGAAAAGAGATCATAAAAATACTGCTCTTCCGTGTTCATGATGATGATCCTGTGTATGGGATAGGACTGTTTCTCCAGCGCCCTGATCAGCTCGAGAACCTGCTGTCCTGGCTTGTAAGTCAACAGTATGACATCTACACTATACTGCATATTTATCGCTCCCCGTATGCCAAAAAGGAACCGGTTTCGGTTCCTGATCGGCTCCTCTATTCTCCATTATAACTGATTCCTGTCTCCTCTGCAATACGCTGACTGCATCGCTTCACAGTCTCGGTCGGCGTGTAGCCGCTCTCATCGAATAAAAATTCGTGCAGCAGCGTCACGTTCTTGGTGAGATCAATCGGCACAACTACGCTCGCCTTGCCCACAACACCGTTCATCTTCACATGGTCATTGAACGGAAAACCTACTGTCTCGCCAATCTCATAGTTGGCGATATCGGAGAGCAGTGTCAAAATCTCCGGCAGTGTCAGGGAGGTTGCTATCTCCCCAAAGATTGCACTCGCGATGTTATTGAGTGTCGTCGGATTCAGTGTCATCGCCTTTTTCGCGATCTGTGTCAGGACGGTTCTCTGGCGCTCTGTCCTCGCTCCGTCACCTCCGCTCGTATATCGAATCCTGCAGTAGGCCGTCGCCTGGAGTCCGTTGAGCGTCTGAAGTCCCGCGTGTTTGACCGCCGTGTACTCCACACCTTCGATCGCTTCATACATTTCATTTCCACTCGCGTCTTTGCCGACTACCCTGCCGACCATCGAGATCTGGTAACTGTTGAGATGCGCGATCTCCTCCTCTGTCACATTGATCTCAACACCGCCGACTGCATCCACCAGGTCGATGACCGCGTCAAATCCCACTGTGACAAAATCTGTGATATCCAGATCCAGATTCATATTGAGCATACCGATCGCCTGCTGTGCCCCGCCCTTGGCGTAGGCCGCATTTGCCTTGCTGTACTTGTCGTTTGTCATATTGAGCCAGGTATCGCGGTACACGGACACGAGCTTCACTTCTTTCGTATCCTGGTTGATGGACGCGATCATAATTACATCTGTACGCGTGTTCTTATCCAGCTCCTTGTTGCGCGAATCGACGCCGAACAGTGCGATATTTCTGTATCCTAACATGCTGCTCTCGCCCTGATCGATAACCTCCTGCACCTCCTTGTTGATATGCACCTCACTCGGATCAATCTCGACGAGCTGGATCTTCTGCGCCTGGTTCATTGCCCACAGCGCCCCCAGCAGCAGCAGCAGCAGCAAAATTTCCGACACAAACAGTATGATCTTTTTTCCTGTTTTCTTTGACGGCGGCCTCTTTGATGCCTTGCTGGCTGAATTTTTATGCGGCTTGCCGGACGCGGATTTGCCTGCCGGACGCGGCTGGTTTGCCGGGTTTGCCTGTCTGCGCGGCTGGCCAGATGCGCCGGGCGGCCTCGAGCTGCCCTCCCGCACCGGACGTCCTGCGCGCACCTCGCCGTCCGCCGCCTGTCTGCGCGGCTGCCCCGTCGGCCTCTGCCGGCCGTCTGCCGCCTGTCTGCGCGGCTGGTCAGACGCACCGGCTGGACGCGGCTGGCCCGTCACTCCTGGCTGGCCGTCCGCCGCCTGTCTGCGCGGCTGGCCCGTCGGTCTCTGCTGACCAGACGCACCGGACGGACGCGGCTGGCCAGACGGCCTTGACTGACCGCTCGTCGACGGCCTGCGCGGCTGGCCAGATGGTCTGCCCTCACCGGACGGCCTCCTGCCGACATTTGCATTTTTACTGTTGCTGTTATCATGATCCTGCATTTTTAAACCTCCATGCTGTCATCAGCCCAAATTTGGCATCAGCACAAATCTTTTAATAGGCATTCTTATTGATAAAGCCTTTAAATACTGTGAGAAATAAGATCTTAAAGTCAAACGCCATCGACCAGTTTTCAATGTAATAGAGATCATACTCTATGCGCTTTTTGATCGATGTATCTCCCCTGTAGCCGTTGACCTGTGCCCAGCCTGTAATTCCGGGCCGGACCTGATGCTTTATCATATACCTTGGAATTTCCTCTTTAAACTTTTCGACAAAAAGAGGTCTTTCCGGACGTGGACCGATCAGACTCATATCCCCCTTTAAGACATTAAAAAGCTGCGGGAGTTCATCAATACTCGTACTTCGAAGCACTCTTCCCACTTTTGTAACTCTCGGATCATTTTTGGTCGTCCAGCCCTTTTTCTCCTCGGCATCACTCTGAACCTCCATGCTCCGAAATTTATACATCTGAAAGGGCTTATTGTGAAGCCCTACCCTCTCCTGCTTAAAAATCAATGGTCCTCTGCTTGTCACCTTCACCCCGATCACGGCAGCGATCATAAACGGGGATGTCAGAACAATCGCTGCCAGCGCACCTGCAATGTCAATCAGCCGCTTCGCCACCATGTTCATCATGTTGTTGAGCGGAACTCTCCTGATGTTCACCACCGCGAGGCCATCGAGATCCTCTAGGTACGGCCGGCTTGGAATCACACTGTTGTAATCCGGTATAAACTTTGTGTGCACGCCTGACTTTTCGCAGATATTTACGATATCCACCAGCCTGTCATAATCGGACAGGGAGAGCGTGATACCGATCTCATCAAGTTGGTTTTCCATCAAAATCGTGCGCAGCGAGTCAATCTCCGCGGTCACATGGACACCCTTGTAAACAGCCCCCACCGGAACATGGTCATCGAGTATGCCGCACACTTCGTACCCCCACTCCGGATTTGCCTTGATCTTGTCAATGTACTCCTCACCCGCACGCGAGTAGCCGACTAACAATATATGCTTGACATTGTAGCCCTTCTTTCGAAGTTTGCGCAGACCATATCGAACGCTTTTGCGCATCAGAGATTCCGCTACAATATTGATCCCGTAGAAAACACCGACCATTCCTCGTGAGAAATCTGGTATATTGATGGCAAAAAGTACTACCATGACCGCCAAAAGCCCCACAGTATTGGCTTTGATAATGTTGAAGATCTCATAGACTGTCTTCGCCGTGCGCTTTGATGAATACAAATCAAATGTATTGTACAAGATCAGATATTCCGGTACGATGGCCAGAAACGCGATAAAGTAAACCTGAACCGACAAAATTCCCGTGCCGGGATCGTTCGCCTTCACATACCCGCTCAGCCACAGAAACCAGGAAAGCCAATAGGTGGCTGCTATAACCAGTGCATCGATCAGAACCAGCAGTCTGTTAAAATACTTCTGATTATCTCTTATCAATTTTCTCACC
>CAMWOK010000059.1 GCA_947175845.1 uncultured Lachnospiraceae bacterium
AAGCTCCCAACAGCATTTTGCATATCCAATTTTGCATGGCTGAACTGTTACAAATAACGCAGCAGGGTTGCGCTGCCTCTTTGACCTTGATGATATTTTTATAAAGGATTGCACATATCCATAAAAAAGTGTATACTTTAAAGGAGTGTGAATAAAAATAGAAAAGGAGAGTAAAAATGAGCAGGAAAACGACAGTATTAATGATTCTTGACGGCTACGGATTAAATGAGAAGGCCGAGCACAACGCGGTGGCGATCGGAAAGACGCCGGTGATGGACAGGCTGATGAAAGAGTATCCGTTTGTGAAGGGAAATGCGAGCGGCATGGCAGTAGGGCTTCCGGACGGCCAGATGGGCAACTCTGAGGTGGGACACTTAAACATGGGCGCGGGCAGGATTGTATACCAGGAGCTCACAAGAATCACCAAGGAGATTCAGGACGGAACCTTTTTTGAGAATCCGGCACTGATGGAGGCGGTGGAGAACTGCAAGGCGAAAAACTCTGCGCTGCATATGTTCGGTCTGCTGTCGGACGGCGGCGTTCACAGCCACAACACCCATCTGTACGGATTGCTGGAGCTGGCAAAGAGAAACGGGCTTTCCGAGGTCTATGTGCACTGCTTCCTCGACGGGCGCGACACACCGCCCGCGTCAGGCAAGGGCTTTGCGGAGGAGCTCGAGGCGAAGATGGCGGAGATTGGCGTCGGTAAAATTGCGTCTGTGATGGGGCGCTACTATGCGATGGACAGAGATAACAATTATGACCGCGTGCAGAAGGCTTACGAGGCGCTGACGGAGGGTAAGGGCGAGCAGGCTGCGTCAGGCCCGGCGGGAATACAGCAGTCCTACGACAATGACAAGACGGACGAGTTTGTGCTCCCGACTGTTGTGACAGAGAACGGGAAGGCAGTTGCGACCATCAAGGACGGCGACTCGGTTATCTTCTTCAACTTCCGCCCGGACCGTGCAAGGGAGATCACCAGAGCCTTCTGTGATGATGATTTCAAGGGATTTGACAGAGAGCGGCTCGACGTGAAGTATGTGTGCTTCTCGGATTATGACCCGACGATTCCGAACAAGACGGTTGCATTCCACAAGATTGCAGTGACCAACACATTTGGTGAGTGGCTTGCCGCAAACAGCATGACACAGGCAAGAATCGCAGAGACAGAGAAGTACGCCCACGTCACATTCTTCTTCAACGGCGGCGTGGAGGAGCCGAACAAGGATGAGGACAGAGTGCTCGTGCCGTCCCCGAAGGAAGTGGCGACGTATGACCAGAAGCCGGAGATGAGCGCTTATACTGTCTGCGACAAGCTCACGGAGGCCATCAGGTCCGGCAAATATGATGTGATTATCATCAACTTTGCAAATCCGGACATGGTAGGGCACACAGGTGTTGAGGAGGCTGCGATCAAGGCGGTCGAGGCGGTTGATGCGTGCGTGGGCAAGGCGGTTGAGGCGATTCTCGAGGTCAACGGCACGATGTTTATCTGCGCGGATCACGGCAACGCAGAGCAGCTTGTCGACTACGAGACAGGCGCACCGTTCACAGCGCACACGACCAATCCGGTTCCGTTTATTCTCGTGAACTATGATCCGGCGTACACGCTGCGCGAGGGCGGATGCCTTGCGGATATCGTTCCCACATTGATTGAGACAATGGGGATGCAGCAGCCTGCGGAGATGACAGGGAAATCGCTGCTGGTGCGCAAGTAAGGCTGCGCGTTTTGTGTGATGCGGCAGCATTGCGTTTTCTTATGAGATTGATATATTAGAGCTGGATTTTATGGCAGCAGTTTACATCCGTTTCGTGTGATGCAGACTGCTGCCGTTTTGCTGTGTCATAAGAGGTACTCCGCGTTTATCCGGTTTCAACTTTGGATACTTTGTATGTTTTGTGTTTTTTTGGAGATACTGTTGATGATAAAAGGAAAAGGATCTATCCAAATTTTGCAGAGACAGGAGGACAGGGTATGAGGACTACGCATTATAAGATAACGGATGTGCACGCGAGGGAAGTGCTGGATTCGAGGGGCAATCCGACCGTGGAGGCCGTGGTGACGGTCAACGACTGCTGGGAAGGCCGGGCGAGCGTGCCGTCGGGGGCAAGCACCGGAAAGTTTGAGGCGGTGGAGCTGCGGGACGGCGAGATGCGCTACATGGGACTTGGCGTCGAGAAGGCGGTCAACAATGTCAACACGAAAATCAAGGAGAAGCTGATCGGCATGGACGTGTGCAATCAGAAGCTGATCGACCATATTTTAGTGGATACGGACGGAACGGACAACAAGGGGAATCTGGGGGCGAACGCCACGCTGAGCGTTTCCATGGCGGCGGCGCGCGCGGCGGCAGACGCGCTGGGAATGCCGCTGTACCGCTATCTGGGCGGTGTGAAGCCGGACAGGCTGCCTGTTCCGATGATGAACATTCTAAACGGCGGCAGACATGCGACAAACACTGTCGATTTCCAGGAGTTTATGATCATGCCGGTCTCCGCGGCGAACTTCCGCGAGGCGCTGCGAATCTGTGCGGAGATCTATCACAATCTCAAGAAGCTGTGCCACAAGAGAGGACTGTCTACAGGCGTCGGCGACGAGGGCGGATTTGCGCCGGATCTTCCGGATGCGTTTGCGGTGCTGGATTTAATCGTGGAGGCCGTCAAGGCGGCGGGATATGTGCCGGGGCAGGACATCAAGATCGCGCTGGATGTGGCGGCGTCCGAGCTGTACAACGAGGCGGACGGCATGTATCATTTCAGCGGTGAGACGGAACTTGGACGCAGGCAGGCCGCGCTCAATGGCAATGACGCGCATGTGTGCTATGAGGCGGGCAGAGTGGCCGGTGCAATTGATGAGGACCATGTGATTCGGCGCACCACAGGGGAGATGATTGCCTACTACGAGAAATTGATAGAGCGCTATCCCATCATTTCGATCGAGGACGGCCTGGCAGAGGATGACTGGGATGGCTGGGCAGAGCTTACCAGACGCATCGGAGACAAGGTCCAGCTTGTCGGAGACGACCTCTTTGTGACGAACACCAAGCGTCTGGATGCGGGCATCAAGAAACGGGTGGCAAATGCTATCCTTGTGAAAGTAAACCAGATTGGAACGGTGAGCGAGGCGATCGAGGCGGTGGAGATGGCACAGCACAACGCGTACAGGGCGGTCATCAGCCACAGGAGCGGCGAGACGGAGGATTCCTTCATCGCGGACCTGGCAGTTGCCATGAATGCCGGACAGATCAAGACCGGTGCGCCGTGCAGGAGCGACCGCGTGGCTAAATACAACCAGCTGTTGCGGATCGAGGAGGAAATTGACCTTGTCTCGCGCTATTTAGACCCGTTTAATAAGATATAGAGAAACCAGATTATGTAAATTCCACAAGAATTGTCTGACAAATATGGTCAAATTGCGGAATTTACATAAAATTTTTAAATAATATAAAAAATTGCGTAAATTTACCGATATATATAATGCGCAGCGAAATATGAGTGAAAACAGTGGTGAGGAACGTGCAATGATACCCTAATATGCCAAAAACGAACCTTATGACTGTCGGAATGAAGTATTTTCAAGATAGGGTGTCTAATGTTCTGGAGCAGCATTCAGAGTATTAGATACCCTATTTTGATATCCCGGCGGCGGGCGGGGGCACAGCTGTGCAGACCGGTTGTGCATCAAGTCATATAAAATTACAATTGTTATGTATTTTTGCGTGGCTTGTAAGCCATACTTTGCCGTAAATGGAAAGTGCTGGGCTGAACTGTTACAATAATTACACTTTTTTTGAAATATTCATTTACATAATGTCACTTTATAGGGTATACTATTGTACAGGTATGCCATAAATGAGTTTTTAAGGAAGTGAAACGATGGATGACAACAGGGAGAAGCCGGAATATCTTGAGATTTCCTGTCAGGAGATAGAGCTGTGCGCTTGGCCGGGCGAAATTGTTGAGGACAGTTTTACCATATGTTCTGCAGACAAGCTTGCTGAGGGGAAGCTGTATTCGTCTGATACCAGGATGCGCTTGTATGAAGCCGAATTTCAGGGGACACAGACACAGATTACATACTGTTTTGATGGGACGGCTTCCGAGGCTGGCAGCAGCATCCGCGGAGAGTTTGTGATTATCAGCAACCGCGGAGAATATGTGATCCCATATAAGGTCAGCGTGCAGAAGCCGCAGCTGCAGAGCTCTCTCGGAGAGATCAGGAACCTGTTTCATTTTACAAATCTCGCACAGACAAACTGGGAGGAGGCAGTTACACTGTTCTATTCCAGAAATTTTGTCTCCATCTTGCACAAGGGGGACAAGAGTGCGTACCTGGCGTATGTGGGACAGTCGCGCTACGAGGGAAACGAGCAGAATGTCGAGGAATTTCTGATCGAGGCCAATAAGAAAACACCTATTATTTATAGCTTTGACATTGAGGGCTTCCTGATGGAGGACATTCAGGACAGCACAGTGAAAAGCATTGTCATCACGAAGAGCAGCTGGGGGTACAGCTGTGTTCATATCTGGATAAAAGGAGATTTTCTGAGCACGGACAGGCAGACTCTGACCAGTGTGGATTTTATTGATAACAAGTGTAATTTTAATATATATATCGATGCGTCGAAACTGCATGACGGTGTGAACAGCGGAGCGGTCATTTTTTCTGATGCATGCAATACGTACACGATCCCGTTTGACATATTGATAGAGGAGGAGCCTGAGAGAAGAACGGACAACCGCAGGGAGCGGATGGCGCTGTGCAGTATGGTGAACAGTTATGTCGACATGCGCCTGAACCGGCTGACTGAGGCACAGTGGATGAACCGGTTTGAAAAAGAACTCAAAGTTCTTCTGGATCTGGATGAGGACAGCATACTGTTCAATCTGTACCGCGTGCAGCTGCTGATCGCGAAGGAGCGGTTTAATGAGGCAAAGTGGTATCTTGACATGATTGAGCAAAGACTGTCAAAGGAGGCGGGAACAGGTTTTGTGAACTGTTACTATCTGTATCTGACCACTCTGATCAACTGTGCGGAGGATTACGTGCGGGAGTGCAGCGATGAGATTGAGACGGTCTATGCCAACAATCCGCAAAAGTGGCAGCTTGGCTGGTTTGTCCTTCAGATGAACGAAGATCTGCAGCGAAGCAGGGAACTTCGATGGCAGTTTATGGAGGAAATGTTTGCGAATGGCTGCACGAGTCCGCTCTTGTTGTGCGAGGCCGTACTGCTTTTGCAGACCAGCCCGACGACCCTGTTAAAGCTCGAGGAGTTCGAGGAGAATGTCCTGTGGCACGGAGCCAGGCGGCAGATGCTCCGCCCTGAGCTGATCGAGCAGCTGCAGTATCTTGCGGCCCGCAGGAAAGTGTACTCGACCCTGCTTGTGAGGATTCTGTGCGAGGTGTACAAAACCTACAAATCCCCGCAGACAGTCGCCTCCATCTGTCATATTCTGATTCTGGGAGACAAGAAGGGCGTGGAGTACTATCCATGGTACGCGCTCGGCGTGGAACATTCGGTCCGGGTGACCGGCCTGTACGAGTACTATATGATGTCGCTGGAACTGGACCAGTACGGGGATATCCGGGACAGCGTCGAGATTCCAAAGATGGTGCTGATGTACTTTGCCTACCAGAGCAATCTCGATTATGAGCTGAATGCGTTTCTGTATGCGTATATCATAAAAAACAAGGACAAGTATCCCGATCTGGAACAGAGCTACCGCATTGCAGTCGAGCGGTTTGTGGTGGACCAGATCAGGCTGGGGCACATAAACGAAAATCTGGCGTATCTGTACAGGAATATGCTGGCGCCGCAGATGGTTATGGACGAGACGGCATACGCCTTTACGCCGCTGCTTTTTATGCATCGGATCTACGTGGACAATCCCAGGATAAAAAACGTTGTGATTATCCATGAGAAAGTAAACGGAGAGAGCTCTTATCCGGTCGAGAACTGTGTCTGCATGATTCCGATTTACGGCAGCGAGTACAAACTTTTTTTGCAGGATGAGAATGGGAGCCGTTTTACAAAGAGCATCCAGTATGAGAATAAGCAGCTCATGGATCCCAAGCGGCAGCTCGGGTATGTCAGCGGTTACATGCAGGGGCGGCTGCGATTTGATATCTACCTGTGTGAGGTAGACAAAAATTACATAACGATCTCGCAGGACAATGTCAGCCGGTTTAAAAATCTGGTGGAGTCGCCGCTGGTGGTGGAGAGCTTTAAGAAAGAGATTCGGACAAAGCTTCTCCGGTTTTATTACGACAATGACATGATCGGTGAGCTGGATGCCTTTCTTGAGGACACGGAGGCGGACGAGATGGAGGCCGCCGAGCGGGCTGAGTTTATCCGCTATCTGATCTCGAGAGGAATGTTTGACAAGGCATATTACTGGCTGCGCTCCTACGGTGTGACCGATGTGGATCCAAAATCAGTGGCGCGTCTTGTCAGCAAGCGGATTGTCAACCGGGAGTATGAGTACGACGAGTTTCTGGTGGATGTGTCCTATTACATCTACAAAAATATGAAATATGATGAAAATATCTTGCGTTATCTTATGGCAAATTACGAGGGAAAGGTTTCTGCACTCAAGAAGCTGTGGAAATCAGCCCTGGACCTCGAGCTTGACGCGAGGCTGATCATGGAACGGATATTGAAGCAGATGGAGTACACAGGCGTCATGGTCTCGGACAGGGACAGCCTGCTGATTTCGTATGCGCAGTGTGAGGAGCACGACAGGAGCCTGGTAAACAGGAGTCTTGTGGACATGGCATACGAGTACTTTGTCTGCGAGGCGATTCTGTGCCCGGAAGTTTTTGACATGCTGTATCAGAAATTTGTGCATGGAGAGCTGTCTGAGAGAGTGTGCAAGCTTGCCCTGCTGAAATTCTGGGCAGAGAATATTTACAATGGCATGGAGGTGCCGGAGGATGTCGCGCGATCCTTTATACTCGAGCTTCTCAATGACGACGTATATTTTCCTTTTTATACGGGGCTTGTGGAACTGGTTCCAGAGCTGCATTACATTAAAAACAGCACGTTTGTGGAGTACAGGACACAGCCGCAGAGTCAGGTATATATGCATTATGTGTATGATGACAGCTCACCGGCCAGAGAGAGTGCGGATCAGGCGGCAGATATCAATTACGACTGTTATGAAATCAGGGAAATGAAGGAAATGTACGAGGGAATTCATGTGAGTATGTTTCAGCTCTTTCACGGGGAGACGGTGCAGTATTATATCACGGAGAGCAGTGTGGAAAACGGAGAGGCTGTGCAGGAGCGCGTGACGCAGAGCGGCACACTGTCCGGGAAATCGGAGGCGGATGACGGCAGTTTGGTGCGGGAGGCGCAGAATTATGCTGCAGATGACCGGTTTAACATACTCAACGATATCATGCTGAGCATCAGTCTGCAGGATGAGGCGACAGCGCAGCAGCTGACAGAGGAGTATATCTATCAGGATTTCTGTGTGAGGGAGCTTTTTAAGGTACTGTGATGCAGGCTTACGGAAGGCAGGGGAAGAAGGATGTTGATTGACAGGGCACTAGGGGAGATTACAAAAAAAAATAAGGTGGTCGTCGGATTTGACCTAGGAAATGATTACTCGCAGCTCAGTTACTGCAGGCAGAACCAGAGTATGCCGGACACAGTCAGTCTGGTGATGGGGGAGGAGCAGTACAATATTCCGACAGTCCTGTGCAGGAAAAATGACGACAAGGGAGGCGCCTGGCTGATCGGGAAAGAAGCTCTGAGAGCGGCAGAGGAAGGGCAGGGAATACTGGTTGAAAATCTGGTGCTGTCGGCGAAAAACAATGCCCGTATCAGGCTGGGAACGGACGCTTCCGCCGAGGAGCTTCCGGCCGAGTATCTGCTCGAAATCTTTGTCAAAAAAGCATTTGCACTCGTGTCTGCATACATCGTGTCCGAGGACATCGCCGCAGTCGCATACACGATGAAAGATATGAATACAGATGTTATGGAAATGCTCAGGCATATTACGGAACATGTCGGATACCGCAGGATGGATGTGTATTTTATGAGCCATGAAGACTGCTTTTTCCAGTATATGATCCATCAGCCGCAGGAGATGTGGATACACGATGTGCTGCTGTATGATTACAGGGATGACGGCATTAAAAGCTGCCTGCTGACCATGAACAGGAAGACGAACCCGGTCGCGTGTTTTATAGACACTGCGGCATATCCGCAGATGAAGATTGAGGATCTGGAAGGCAAAAACGAGATTGCCAAGGGTGCATTTTTCAGGCAGCTCGATTCATCGCTTCTGGAGATAGTGCGGAAAAACTGTGATCAGAGAGTGATAACATCTGTTTTTTTACTGGGAGACAGCTTTTCGAAGGACTGGTGCAGAGAGTCGTTGAAATATATGTGCAGGGGCAGGCGCGTGTTTCAGGGAAACAATCTGTTCAGCAAGGGCGCCTGCTATGGCGCGCGGGAGCGCGTGTATCCCTCCACATTGTCCAGCTCTTACGTGTACCTGTCCGAGGACAAGCTTCGGGCAAACATTGGGATGACCTGTGACAGAGGGCAGGCAGAGGTCTACTATCCGATACTGGACGCGGGCACAAACTGGTATGAGGCGCAGAGCATCTTTGATGTGATGCTCGTGAAAAACAATGCGATCACGCTCAATATCGCGCCGGTTGACGGCAGGAAAACGCGGGTGGCAAGAATTTCGCTGGAAGGCCTGAAAGTGAGGGGCAACAAGACAAACCGTGTGGGGCTTAGGTTTTACATGGAGGATCCCACTGCAGTTCAGATTGAAATTACCGACAAGGGATTTGGGGAATTTTTCCCGTCCACAGGGCAGGTGTGGAAGGAATGCCTGCCTCTTGAGGTGATCACATAAATTACACAGGGATAAAATCAGCAGAGGTTATGTAAATGAATAATGTTTGTTTGTGTATTGGAAATTATGCAAAAAATCCATATTATATAAAATTTTCCGACATTTCATTGTATTCCATAGAGGAGTTATGTTATTATTTTATGGAAAGAGTGCATCTTCTGGATGATTCGATTGTCTCCGCGGAGCTTGTCGGCTGGATACGCCATGAGTGCGGACTGTCGGAGCTTGCGGACGAGCTGGAAGTGTATGTCAGAAAGCACGTGTCAGTCGCTGCCTTTGTCTCGACAATCTTTGAGCGGACGGGCATGTATGACGGAAACACGGCCAAGCAGGTTGACCGCATCTTGAAAGAGCAGTCGAGTCTCACGATCACCGAGAAGTACAAGAAGCGTGCGGAGTATCTCTACCAGCAGGGAAGGTTCCGGCAGGCGCTCGGGATCTACAGGGAGCTTGTGGAGTACATTCCGTCGCGGGACAGCGCGGGAAGGGCACTTCTCTATTATAATATGGCATCTATCTATGCTATGGATTTCGCATATAAGCAGGCCGCAGATCTGTATTACGAGGCGTATCTGCTGCACCCTGACAGACAGACGAGATGCGCTTACATACTTGCCAACAGGAAGGCGCTCACGGATTATGCATACGGCGCCTTCAAGCGCGAGAATCCGAATTGGGAGGAGGATTTTCAGCGGGTTGAGGAGATGTGCGCACAGGCAGATGAAAAATGGTTTGCATCAAGGGAGAAAAAGCTGGTGACAGAGCTTGCACAACTCAAGGAGAGCGGACAGATGGAGGCGTACCGCCAACAGTCGCAGACCGTCATCAATCAGCTCAGAAAGGATTACAAGCGCCAGACGATGGGGTAGTGCGCAGACATGGTAGAAAGGGGTTATTTCGATGGGATTACTTGGAAAGATCAAAGGACTGTTTAACCGTCGCGCAGAGGAAGCGGAGAATGTGTACAGGCCTGACTGGGAGGAGGAACGCCTAAAGCGCGACGATATCGACATGCATGACAACACACAGCGCGAGCACTATGTCAAGGCATGTATGGAGCAGATGGCAGAGGCGTCGAGGGAGCTGGACACACTGGGCGGAGAGTACAATCTGGTGACGTCCTATCTGACAGATATGGAGGAGATCGAGGCACAGTCCGACGAGATCAAAGAGCAGATCCGATCCTATGCATCAAAAATTATCGAACTGGAGACAAGCAGGGAGAAGCTTGACAAAAAACGCCGCATCATGAAGCCGGAGGATTATCTGCGCATGGAGCGCATCGAGCAGTACATGCCGGAGGGGTACAAAAGATTGAAGGAAGCGGAGGACTACCAGGTACTGGTGAAGAAGGACATGGGGCGGCTTGAGGGGGAGCGGCATGCCTATTATTACCGCAAAAATGAGTTGGAAAATTCAATGCGCAACATGAAAGGCATCACATTTATGACAGTCGGTTCCATGTTGTTTCTAGCGCTGATGCTGACGGTGATCGGCGCGGCGTGGCAGCTTGACGTCTCGCTTGGATATGCCATCGCCGTGTTGGTTGCGGCGTCGACGCTCGCCTTTGTGTATGTCAGATTTCACGAGTCGCAGCGGGAGCTTGTCAAGGTCGAGAAGGGGATCAACAAAATAGTACTGCTGCATAACACGGTAAAAATCCGGTATGTCAACAATACAAATCTGCTGGAGTACCTGTATGTGAAGTACAACGTCAACAGCTCCAATGAGCTCAAGAAACTATGGGACAAGTATCTCGAGGAAAATATCCATCGCGAGCAGGAGAAGCAGATGGAGCAGGATATGGATTCCAACGAGGCGGCGCTGATCAAGCTTCTGCGCAGCTGCAACATTGCCGATCCGAATCTGTGGCTGCACCAGGTGCGGGCGCTGATTGACAGCAAGGAGATGGTGGAGATCCGGCACGGATTGATCATCCGGCGCCAGAAACTCAGAAAGCAGATGGAGTACAATGCCAAAGCCGCGCAGGAGGCCCAGGATGAGGTCAAGGATATCGTGGCAAAATATCCGGAGTACGCGGAGCGAATACTGAATCTGGTGTCCGACTACGAGAAAGCGCTTGCTTAAACAGGTAAATACATGGGAAAACTGCTGTCTTGCAGCAATCTGATACAAACAACAATGAGGAGGAAGAAAAATGCAGGAATTTACACCAATCAAAGAAGGTAAGGTACGCGAGGTTTACGACAATGGGGACAGTCTGATTATCGTGGCGACAGACAGAATCTCCGCTTTTGATGTGATTCTGAAAAATAAGATTACCAAAAAAGGCGCCATACTCACGCAGATGTCCAGATTCTGGTTTGATTTCACAAAGGATGTGGTGCCAAACCATATGATTTCCGTGGACGTGAACGATATGCCTGAATTTTTCCAAAATGACAGGTTTGACGGCAACAGTATGATGTGCCGCAAACTCGATATTTTACCGATCGAGTGCATTGTGCGCGGCTATATCACGGGCAGCGGCTGGGCAAGCTACAAGGAGAACGGCACGGTGTGCGGCATAAAGCTTCCGGAAGGACTCAGAGAGTCCGAGAAGCTTCCGGAGCCTATCTACACGCCGAGCACAAAGGCTGAGCTTGGGATGCATGACGAGAACATTTCTTTTGAGAAAAGTATCGAGGTGCTCGAGGCGAAGTACCCCGGAAAGGGTGCAGAGTACGCCAGCGCGATCAGAGAGCTTACGCTCGCGCTCTACAAAAAGTGTGCGGAGTACGCGCTGAGCAAGGGCATCATTATCGCAGATACCAAGTTTGAGTTCGGCCTTGACGCGGACGGCAATGTGGTGCTGGGCGACGAGATGCTCACGCCGGACAGTTCCCGGTTCTGGCCGCTGGAGGGATATGAGGCCGGAAAAGGCCAGCCGTCTTTCGACAAGCAGTTTGTTCGGAACTGGCTCAAGGCAAATCCGGACAACGACAACCTGCTGCCGGAGGAGGTTGTCACGAGGACAGTAGACAAATATAAAGAGGCGTTTGCGCTGCTTACAGGAAAGGAATTTGTGTAGGCCCGGAGATTGGCATCCGCAGTAATTTTGGGAAATGAGGAGAAGGATATGAGTACAGACAGATACACAAGCCCGCTTTCCGAGCGCTATGCCAGCAAGGAAATGCAGTATATTTTTTCGCAGGATATGAAGTTTTGCACATGGCGGAGGCTCTGGATTGCACTGGCGGAGACAGAGATGGAGCTGGGGCTGAGCGAGAACGGAAAGCCGGTTATCACGCAGGAGCAGATTGACGAGTTAAAGGCGCACGCCAGGGATATCAACTACGAGGTGGCGCGGGAGCGCGAGAAGCTTGTGCGCCATGATGTGATGAGTCATGTGTACGCGTATGGACAGCAGTGTCCGAAAGCGGCAGGAATTATCCATCTGGGGGCGACCTCCTGCTATGTGGGTGACAACACAGATATTATCGTGATGAGCGAGGCGTTGAAGCTTGTGCACAGAAAGCTTGTGAATGTGATCGACAGGCTGGCAGGGTTTGCGGACCGGTACAAGGAGCTGCCGACGCTCGCGTTCACGCACTTCCAGCCTGCGCAGCCCACGACAGTAGGAAAGCGCGCCACGCTCTGGATGCAGGAGTTTCTGATAGACTTAGAGGATCTAGAGTACGTCATGGGCAGCCTGAAGTTGTTGGGTTCC
>CAMWOK010000060.1 GCA_947175845.1 uncultured Lachnospiraceae bacterium
TTATGGAGGCGTTTATGGACAGGCTTGAGGTGGAGAGCCGCGTCGGGGAGGGAACCTGCGTACATATGTGGAAGCGTTTTGGCGCGAGGCAGGAGGAATCGGTTCCGATATTGCAGGCGGCTGTGTGGAACGGAAGCGGCAGGGAATGACGTATGGAGGAAAGAGAACTTTTTATCAGGGCACAGCGAGGGGAGAAGGAGGCAAAAGAACAACTGTTTGAAAGAAATACAGGGCTTGTGCACCATGTGGTAAAACGGTTTGCAGGCAGGAGTGGAACCGGAAAAACAGAGGCGGAGGATCTGTTTCAGATCGGTGCGATAGGACTGGTTAAGGCCATAGAGAAGTTTGATCCGGACTATGGCGTCTGTTTTTCCACATATGCAGTTCCGGTGATCATGGGGGAGATACGAAGATTTTTGCGGGATGACGGAATGATCAAAATCAGCAGGGGAATCAAGGAACATGCAAGACGCCTGAATGCGCTGCGGGAAGCGTTCTGGCAGCGCATGGGACGGGAGCCGCTGCTGTCAGAGCTGGCAGGGGAGTCGGGACTCTCTGTGGAGGAGATTATAACGGCGCTCGATGCGGGGCGCGAGGTCGAGTCGATCTACAAGACTGTGTGTGAGTCCGACGGCAGTGAGATGCGCCTGATCGACACGCTGGGCAGCGAGGGAGAGAGCGAGGAGATTGTGGACCGCCTGCTGCTCGAAAACCTGCTCAGCGGGCTTGGCGACCGGGAGAGAACCCTGATCCGGCTGCGGTATTTTGAGAACAGGACACAGATGCAGGTGGCGGGCGATCTGGGGATGAGCCAGGTGCAGGTGAGCCGCCTTGAGAAAAAGGTTCTGCTGCAGCTGCGGCAGGTGGCAACGGCGTAAATAAAAATGTGTTTCGGATGTCATAAGTATAAAGTTTCGAGTGAAAAATGCCGATATTAAAAGTAACTGGAAAGATAGGGAATAATTCCCTGCAATTTTTAATAGGTAAAGTACAGAAAGGCTGGTATGAAAATGAATGGAATCAATTACAGTTCACTCTTGAACAATACAGGACTTTTTTCAAATCAGGCTGCAAATAAGGATGAGGCAGCATTTACAGGGGCAGTGTCAGGCGCAAACAAAAGGGCACAGAGCAGGAGAGCTGCGGCGGACAGCAGACAGACAAACACGGACAAGGATACATATGAGTACAGCGGACAGGCGCGCGAGGTGAAAGCGGGATACAGCAGACCGAAGGCCACAGAATCTTCAACATACAAGGCACTTGACGCGAACGGCATCCAGGAGGGCATCGAGCTCAGCGAGGCGGCGAAGAATCTGCTGGCAGAGCTGAGGGAGAAGTACACGGACATGGATTTCGCGGTTGCAAAGTGGTCTTCCGATGAGGAGCAGGACTACTATGCAGGTCTTTCTGACAACTCATACAGCGTGCTGATCAACCCAGAACTGCTCGAGAAGATGGCGTCAGATCCCGCTGCAAGGGAAGAGTATGAGGCGATCATCAGCGGAGCGGGCGACAAGTTTGACACGGTGAAGGAAGAGCTCGGCGAGGATGCAGAGAAGATCCAGGGATTCAGCGTGACCATGGATAAGGATGGAAATGTATCCTACGCAGTGAAACTTCTCAAAGATCTGGCAGAGAGCAGCAAGGTGGACAAAGAGGATGCGCAGGAGCGCCTCGACGAGAAGCGTGCTGAGAAGAAGAAAGCGGAGAAGGAGCGGCAGGAGAAAGTCGTACAGAAGAAGCAGGAGACAGAGAAGGTGGAGGCATCTTCTATTGAGGAACTCATCAAGGCGATCAAGGCCAGACTCTATCCGGACGGGAACAAGCCGGCAGAGGAGATGTAGGATAATAATTGGCAAATTAAAATAGCGTGTGTTTGTGCACACGCTATTTTTTCGTTGATATTGCCTTTTTACAGATAGGTGATATAATGGATACGGATAATTTATTTTGGAGGAATAAAAGACGTGAAAATAATAATTGCAGGTGATGGCAAGGTAGGTGCCATGCTCACAAAGCAGCTGTCAGTGGAAGGGTATGATCTGACGCTGGTTGATGCCAACCGGAAAGTGCTTGATTCCACAGAGGAACGGTACGATATTATGGCAGTACAGGGGAACTGTGCGTCCATGCAGACGCTGGAGCAGGCGGGGGTGGCGGATGCGGATCTGCTCATAGCAGTGACGGATGCGGACGAGGTCAATCTGCTCTGCTGCATGACCGCGCATGGAATGAATCCCGGCATTCACACGATTGCCCGCATCCGGAATCCGGAATACACGGATCAGATTTTTAGGATGCGGGATCTCTTTGCGCTGTCCATGATGATCAACCCGGAGCGGCAGGCGGCAGTGGAGATCGAGCGCCTGCTGAAATATCCGGGATTTCTAAAGCGCGATACATTTGCCAAGGGCAGGGTTGAGATTGTGGAACTGCGCGTGGACGCAGGGCAGAAGCTGTGCGATACCGCGCTGAATGACCTGTACAACATTGTCAAGTGCAAGATACTGGTGTGTACCGTGATCAGAAACGGAAAGGCAGTTATGCCGGGCGGTGATTTCGTGCTGATGGCTGGCGACCGGATCTTTGTGACGGCGCCCACCAATGTTCTCACGACACTTCTGAGAAATCTGGGAATCATCACGCACAAGGCAAAGCGGGTCATTTTGTGCGGAGGCGGCCGCGTGAGCTTCTACCTGGCCCAGATGCTCCTGAAAAATGGCGTGGGTGTGCAGATTGTGGAGCGGGATTATGACAAGTGTATCCAGCTCTCCAACCTGCTTCCCAAAGCGACGGTCATTCACGGCGATGCCACGAAGGAGTTTCTGCTCGACAACGAGGGAATTTCCGACTGTGATGCACTTGTGACCCTCACAGGGGTGGACGAGATGAACATTATCATCTCGCTGTACGGGAGCAGCTGCAAGGTCCCGCAGGTCATCACAAAGCTTGGCAGACTCGAAAACAACACGATATTGGATGCGCTTCCGCTCGGGAGCATCATCAGCCCGAAGGAGCTCAGCTGCAACAATATTGTGCAGTATGTGCGCGCCATGAAAAACCAGACAGGCGCGGCGCTCACCGTGTACACGATCGCGGACGGACAGGCTGAGGCGGTGGAATTCCGGGTGGATCAGAACACGCTTCACTGTGGAGAGCCGCTCAAGAAGCTCAAAATTAAGCGGAACGTGCTGGTGGTATGTATTATGCACGGCGCACAGCTCGAGATTCCCAACGGTGATTCGAGCTTTCAGCGGGGAGACACTGTCATAATCGTGACAAGTTCAGACCGGGTGATCTACAAGCTCAACGATATCTTCGAATAAATGTGCCAATGGCGTGGAGGGTGTTATGAATTATAAAATGATGGGCAGATTTATAGGGCATATTCTGCTGGTTGAGGCAGTATTTATGGTTCCGTCATTGGTTATCAGCCTGGTCAGACAGGAACATATGGCGCGCACGGGTTTTGCTGCCAGCATCGGTATTACGCTGGCGCTCTCACTTTTGCTGCTGATGCTGTGCAGGGGCAGCAAGAGAGGGTTTAAGGCGAAAGAGGGACTTGTCTGTGTCGGCTTTAGCTGGATTATGATGAGTATTCTTGGCTCTCTGCCTTTTTATATATCCAGGGAAATTCCTTCTTATATCGATGCGCTGTTTGAGACCGTGTCAGGGTTTACGACTACCGGTGCGTCTGTTCTGCCGGAAGTGGAGGTGCTTTCCATGAGCATTCTCTATTGGAGAAGCTTTACGCACTGGCTGGGAGGAATGGGAGTTCTTGTGTTTGTGCTGGCTGTCGGGGCTTCCGGGGAGAGCAGCAAAGGCTTCACGATGCATCTTCTGAGGGCGGAAAGCCCGGGGCCGCAGGTTGGAAAGCTGGTCCCTAAGATGAAAAAGACAGCGGAGATATTGTACCTGATTTACATTTTGCTCACAGTGGTGAATGTTGTGTTTCTGCTGTTTGGCGGCATGTCGCTGTTCGATGCGGTCTGCACGGCATACGGAACGGCAGGCACAGGCGGCTTCGGCATCAAAAATGACAGCATCGCAGGGTACAGTCCATATATTCAGAATGTATGCACGGTATTTATGCTGCTGTTTGGTATCAATTTCAGCTGTTATTATATGCTTTTGCTGCGCCAGTTCAAAAGTGTGTTCAAGGATGAGGAGCTGCGGCTGTATCTGGGAGTTGTGATCGGGAGCATTGCGCTCATCACGTGGAATCTGCGCGGATTTTATGCGACGCTCGGCGAGACACTGCGCCACGCGTCGTTTCAGGTGGCGAGTATTGTCACGACCACAGGGTTTGCCACGACGGATTTTGATTTGTGGCCGTCCTTCTCCAAGGCGATCATCATGGGACTGATGGTGATCGGTGCAAGTGCAGGCAGTACCGGCGGCGGTTTTAAGTGCGCCAGGGTCCTGATCGTCCTCAAGGGACTGCGCAGAAATCTGCGCCGCGCGATATCGCCGCAGAAGGTTCAGGTTGTCCGGATCAATGGCCGCATGGTTGACGAGAAGGTGCTGGACAATACCAACGTGTATCTGGCCGCCTATGCAGTCATACTGTTTGCCAGCTTTATTCTGGTCTCGATTGACCAGTTTTCGGTCACGACCAATTTCACGGCAGTGCTTTCGTGCTTCAACAACATCGGGCCAGGGCTGGAAGCGGTCGGACCTACCTGCAACTTCGGAGCGTTCAGCTGGCTGTCAAAGATCGTGCTGATAATGGATATGCTTGCCGGCAGGCTTGAGATTTTTCCGATCTTGATTCTGTTCTCGAGAACGACCTGGGGCCGCCTGAAAGGATAGGCCGTTAACAGGTTGAGAGGATGTCGTCAACACTGTGCGTGGGAATGGGCGTGTTGTTTCTGTCGAAGATAAACACCGGAAGATGGTTGGTGGTTCCTGCCTCCCACGCGAGATGTTCCGGCGGAACGTGGAGCGCAAAACCGCATCCGCTTTTGATGCGCGCCACATAGTCGGCAATGGAATTGAGCGGCTCTTCAAATTCCATGCCGTAGATACAGCCGTTGTCGGTTCTGCCGACGTGATGGATATCAGACCCGGCGGTCATGGTGATGTTGTGCATCTGTGCATAGCGGTATGCCAGACGATTCTGCTCATGGGGATTTCCGCAGTTTGCCACCTCGAAGGCGTCGCACTGGTGCGGGTGGACATACACTTCGGACAGGTATCCCCGCTCCCGGAAAGGGTGCGCCTGCACGACAAGCCCGCCGTCTTTTCGGACTTTCCTGTAGTGGGTGACATGGTCCCAGGAAAGCATGTCTGGGTGGTCTTTGAGCCACTGTTTGTCAAGTCCGTAGACAAGGCATTCATCGCCGTCAAACCGGCATTCCCAGGCAAAAAATACTTTGAGGCCCTGGCGGTCGCCCTCTGCCCTGGCATCCTCGTAGCCGCTGCAGAAGATGTCCACGCGCTCCTCCCAGGGAAGATTTTTGGGGACACAGCAGTTGCCGTTGAAAAAGTGGTCGGTGACAATAATGCCATCGTAGCCGAGGTTCTTGTAGAACGATATATATTCAGAGCCGGCACTTCTGGCACAGGCACTGGCAGCAGTGGTGTGCAGGTGGGTTTCATAGATGTAGGACATGATTTTTAGCGCCTCCTTCAGCAAAAATTAACTTCACCAATCAATATATCACAAAATGCGCGTATAATCCACAGGAAATCGCTTTGTGGATGTACCGGGAAAGGGAATGGGTAGGGGAAAAAAGCATGAATCAGAACCGGACACCGCTTTTTGACACAGTGACAGATTTGATCGGGACGAATCCTGCGTATTTCAAGGTTCCCGGGCACAGGCTCGACAGGGGGATCAGCGCGCGCTGGACAGACCTGGTCGGCACAGGCATTTTTGCGTATGATGTGACGGAGACGCCGCTCACGGATGATCTGCATCGGCCCGAGGGGGCAATCAGTGAGGCGCAGAGACTGCTCAGCGCACTTTATGGCGCGGACCAGAGTTTTTTTCTTGTAAATGGCAGTACCTGTGGAAATGAGGCGATGATCCTCAGCGCGGCGCTCGAGGGCGAGAAGATCATGGTGGCAAGAAACGCGCACAAATCCGCGATGGCGGGGTTGATACTGTCCGGTGCAGAGCCTGTGTATGTGATGCCAGAGGTGCTTGGACAGTGGGGAATACAGGGAGAGATCACAGCGGCTGCTGTCCGGGAGGGATTTGAGAGAGCGCCCGGCTGCAAGGCGCTGTTTCTGGTGAGTCCCAGCTACTATGGCATCTGTTCGGATTTGGAGGCGATTGCAGATATCTGCCATGCGCACGATGCCCTTTTGCTGGTGGATGAGGCACACGGAGGGCATGTGTATTTTCATGACAGGCTTCCGACGGGGGCGCTTTGGGCCGGTGCGGATGTCTGCGTCCAGAGTATGCATAAGGTCACCGGGGCGCTGACACAGAGCGCGGTGCTCCATATCAGAAACCACGGCGCAGGAGAGGCGGCGCTGAGACGGATTGGCCAGAATCTGCAGCTGGTACAAAGTACCAGTCCGAGTTATCTGCTGATGGTTTCGCTTGACTGTGCGCGATATGAGCTGGCCATGAATGGAACAAAGATGATGGAGCGCGCGCTCCGGCTGGCGGAATATGCGCGCAAAAGGATTCAGGGTATTGCTGGATTCCGCTGTATGGAAAGGGAGCGGACGGACAGCACGCGGCTTGTGATATCGGCCAGGGACATCGGGCTGACGGGATATGCCTTGGAACAGACGCTGTTTGAGCAGTATGCTGTGCACATGGAGCTTGCCGATGATGAAAATGTGCTTGCCATTGTGACCTACGCAAATGAGATGGAGGATATGGACAGGCTTGTCAGGGCATGTGAGGAAATTGGCGCGAGATATGCAGGGCAGGAGGCCGTGCGCAGAGCGGATGGACATCTGTGCTTTCCGGGACTGCCGCAGCAGGTGATGACACCCCGGAGCGCATACTTTGCACAGACAAAGACTGTCAGATGGCAGGAGGCAGCGGGAGCGATTGCAGGGCAGATGATTGCGCCCTATCCACCGGGGATTCCGGTGATTTATCCGGGAGAGCGGATCAGCCGGGAAGTGTGGGAATACATTGAACAGTTCCGGCTGGACAAACGGCATATGCACGGTGCCGATGCGAACGGAAGGCTTGAATGGATAAAGATCCTCCCGACATAGGACAAAAAATATCGAAGCGAAATTCACCGGAATGAATTTCGCTTCGATTTATTTTGCAGAGCAAAGAGTGATATCTTTACTGTACGCCGAGCTGTGCCCAGCTGGATGCGCCTATGTAAGGAAGGAAATGATCTACGTTTCCGCCCTTATCCATAATCTTAAACGCATTGTAAGCAGGTTTCTGTGCGCCGTCGCTTCTCATCAAACCGTTTGCAAGTTTGTCCTGTGCAACCTCGATCGGATTGTCGATCACGCTGTTGAAAGTAACGCCCTTGATTGCCGGCTGTGCTGCGATCAGCTTGTATGCATAAACCAGCGCTGCCGCCTGAACTTCCTCGTTTGTGTCACCGCTTGCAGACATCGAAGAGAAGCCTACCTCGGAGATAAACAGGTTTCTGATAGCGCCCGAAGGTGCAAGGAATTCCGGCTTTGTCATATAGTTTACAATCACATCGATATTTGTCGGAATAATCATATCCGCATTTTCTGTGTGGTTCACTTTCACAAAACCATATCCCGGTGCAACTGTCCAGAATTTTGCGTGTGTCAACGGTACCGGATACGGATGGAATGAGAGACCCCAGTCAATATTTCCTGTTCTTGCGATCTCAGCATTGAACGTATCGATCACCTTTTTTCCAGGGAATAAGTTGCCGTCATCGAAGTTCCATCTCTGGTCGATGCATGCATATACGTTCGCACCGAGATTATGGCTCTTGATCGCATTGTAGCATACGCGGAACTGTCTTGCGTATCTGAGTGCAAGCTCCTCTGCGGAGATCTCGCCGGCATAGTGCCACTGTCTGCTGCTGTTTACCTCATTGCCGATCACATAGTTGTGAACGGAACCATGGCTGCCGCCATTGTAGCGCTCTGCGAGGAAGGACATGAGCGCCTCGAGCTTCTCAGCACCTGGCTGTGCGTCAACGTTCACCGCATAATAGTGCGGGTTGACACCTGTTCCGAGCGCTTCGGGATAGATCATATCCGCTGTTCCGGCGCTGTAATCGTTTAAGATACCAAGTACGATATCAACATTCTGTGCATTGTAGATTTTTACCAGCTGGTCTGTCGCCTGAACCCAGAAAGCATTGAACTGGTATGTTTTTCCGTTGTAAGTGTAGTTGAAACCGCCGCCGCCGTCAAAGAACTGTGATGTTTTGATGGATGTAGCCACATAGCCTGCACCGAGCTCGGAGAGGCTGTTTGCATACTGCCAGTCACAGAAAAGACCCTTCTTGGTTCCGGTTGCTTCCGCGATGCTCTTTGTGGATCCCTTTGCGACTGCCTCGGGATTTGTGATGTACATCTCTGTGCTGACCGGGACAAACATGCCGCCGCGCTTTGCTGTGATCACGAATCTGGAGTACAGTTTGGAGTTTGCTGTGTCAAGCTCCAGAGGAACTGCGAACTGAACCAGCTCTGCCGCCGGTGCCGCTGCACAGTAATCCACTCTTGCGCCAATTTCTCTTTCGTATGTCTTTAGTGCGAACAGATAATAATTTCCGTCATCACTGGGTGCAACTGCGCCACTGGCAATAACATTTACCTGATTGCCTTCGATGTAGCAGTAGTTCATGGTGACCGTCTCACCCGCAGCCATAACGGTCAACTGCATCACAAAGACAGTGAGCACGGTCAAAAGCATTCCTAATTTCCACTTTTGCTTCATTTGATTCCCTCCATCGTAAAAAATATAGTGTATTGTAAGAATGTTGTTACATAAATCATTATATCATATAATGGGCATTCTTTCAACTGATTTGTGGATGATAAAAAATCCGGAGCCGCAGGATCAGGGCAGTATGGCAGCCATTTCCAGATAGATCGGCAGCGCGTTGAAAAATACCATATAAACTGCGCTCCCGACAGCGATAAAGAAGGCAGATGCCACGCTGAGATTGACGAGCAGTCCCGGCAGGGAGGCGTTCCTGATTCTGACCTTTAAGAGCCGTTCAAGTCCGCGAACCGTGTAGTACATGAGCGGGATCAGCGAGGGCAGGACGTATCTTCCCTGATGCTGATAGTCCATGGTGTATGCGTAGCGAATCATGACGACGAGAGGAAGAAGCGCACACAAAAACATGTTCAGATGAAAAAACACCTGTCTGAAGCGCAGTTTTTGCCCCTGCCTGTCCGCTCTGCCACACATCCAGGACACTGCCCACCCCAGAATACCGGCGCCGAAAAACAGCTTGTAGGAGAGATAGGTCCAATAATTTCCACGGATGCTCAGCGAGCCGAACGCGGCGATAAAACTGTCGTAGAGGCACTGAAAAAACTGATTTTCCCGGAGCATCTGAATGATGCTGACCCCTCTTGCCTGATAGGTGTTCAGGGGGCTTGTTTCCTCCAGGGAATACAGCAGGGCGAGCTGTTCCTTTGTCTTGAGACCAAGGATATCGCCGTCGAGGACAATGTAGGCCCGGACAAACCACCAGCCCGCGCCGGCAAGAACGAGGACGCTCACCAGTATGCCGCGGCGGAGCATATTTTTCCAGTCGATGACAAGCCGGCCTTCTCTGCTGATGAACGCTGCCACAAACAGAAAAACACTGCACAGAATATATCCGTAGGCATTGTAGTAGGACAGCGCGCACAGCACGATGCCGACGCTGAGCCACACACAGTTCTTGGTGTGAAAGCCATCCTGCCATCCGCATACCAGAGCGTACAGAATCACTGCGGTGGAGAGCATGCAGCAGGAGTCGGTGTTGATGTAGGTGTGGACAAACAGCCCTTCCGGCAGGTACATGACCGCGAAGCAGAAAAGCCAGCGGAAACGGCTGTCTGCAAAAATTCGTTTTCCGAGCAGATAAACGACCCAGGCCATGAGAAGCCCGAAGAGAACGTTGACAGAGCGCCCGGCGTACAGCAGGGCAGACTGCGCATCGGTAAACAGACGCACAAACCGCATAAAATAGCCCTGGATAATATAGGGAAGCACGTTGTACAGCCCGTAGGAAAAGCCGCAGCCTGTGATGCGGACTTCCTCTTCAAGTCCTGTCGGGAGTGTCCCGTGCTCGCAGATAAATTTTGGAATCAGCATGCGGAAGTACTCGTCAGGGGGGCTGAGTGGAACGGCCGAGACGCGATCAACGTGCGGCTGATACAGCATCATTGTCACGGTCATGATAAAAAATCCTGCAAAATAAATGAGACATATGAACTGTTCCATGCCTCGTCCCTTGGATCTGTCACTTGTTTTCTGCATAGTTTCCTCCCGATTTTTAAGAAAAGAACGCGCGTTGTGCGCGTGGTCCATGATATGATTATAGGTTATTTTGCCACACTGTCAAGAAACAATTGCATGTTTTTAATGGACAATTTTAGTTTCTCGGTAATTTGACAGAAATACAGGTGATTCTGGTGTGAAATATGTGTGAAATATGTGCCAAAAATAGGTTGCAGATTCATTTTAATCGAGATATAATATGTTTCAGTAGTGATGTGTACAATGATAAGACAAACAGGAGGAAGGGATCTATGCGAAACAGAAAACAAAAATGTATGATGGCCTGTGCGGCGATGCTGGCAGCGGTAACTGTGATGACTGCTGTGAGCGGAGACCAGGCGGCGCCCCAGACAGGAAACGGGACGGTGACAGAGGTCAGCATGGAGTATGCTGCCAGGGAAAATATTCTTCCGGTGACGCTGCTTGAGATGACAGGAGAGGATGTGCAGACACTTCCCTCCGCGCAGCTGACGACACCGCAGGGCAATATGTACCGCAGTGAGCTGACAAACGAGTGGATTGATATCAGCCTGCAGCAGCAGAGGCCGGTGGCGATCATGGTTGATAATGAGAAAGTATCGTTGCCGCACTATGGGCTGACAGAGGCAGATGTGGTGTACGAGATGATGAACAGCACTGCAAACGGCCGCATCACGCGCCTGATGGCGATTGTCAAGGACTGGGGAAAGATCACGCGGTTTGGAAACATCCGCAGCACGAGACAGACCAACGTTATGCTGGCGGCGGAGTGGAATGCCATACTGTGCCATGACGGCGGACCGTTCTACATCAATGAGTGGATCGCAAAGCCGTATTCCAACAACCTGAGTGGCGGATTTGCCCGCATCAACAACGGCAAGAAGAGGGAGTACACAGAGTATATCACGACAGGGGAGCTTGCAAAGAGAATCAAGGCGGCAGGTTATACGACAACGTACAATCAGTACTATCCCGGACCGCATTTTCTGTTCTCGGACTCAGAGATCGATCTGGCAGCGCATCCGGCTGCACTGCCGTGTTCACAGGTTCTGCTGCCGTTCCCGCACAACCAGTCGATGCTGATGTACAACCCTGCGACAAAGACATACGACTATTATGAGTATGGAAAAGCGCATGTGGATCCGCAGCACAACAATGCGCAGCTGACGTTCAAGAATGTGCTGATACAGGACACTACGTTCGCGCAGCTGGACAAGAATGGATACCTGATCTACAATGCGATTGACGCTGGGCGTTCCGGCTATTATATCACAAACGGCAGGGTGATTCAGGTAGTTTGGGCAAAGGTGGCAGAAAATGCCCCGACAGTCTACTTCGACAAGCTGACTGGACAGCAGATTCAGATCAATACCGGCAAGACTTACATAGCGCTTGTACCGTCCGATTCGTGGGCCAATGTAGTGGTGCAGTAACGCTTTTGCATTTGGCAGTCTGACTGCATAAAAATCAAATTTTTACAGATAATAACCATGTATAGGAAGAGGTCTGACCTCGGAAAGGCATGGTTATTTTTTTGTGGCAAATGTAGTGTTGTATCTTATGGCAAAACAGAATGTGGCGCTGGACAAAGCGGATGTGGAGCTGTCTGACGTGGCGAGTGTGTACTGTGAGGACAAGGCAGTGCGTGCGAAGGCGGAGGCGCTCAAAATCCACCGCTTCCGGCAGGGCGGACAGCCCCGGGTGGTAGTCAGCGTGCTGAAAATTATTGAGCAGATCACAAAGCTCTGTCCGGGAATCACGGTCGAGAGCATCGGGGAGACCGACATCATCATAGAGAAGGCGTCGCTGCAGCATGACAAACCCGAACAGAAGTATGGACCGTGGGCGTACATCAAGATTGCGATTGTGGCGCTCATCTGTTTCTTTGGCTCGGCGTTCACGATCATGGCATTTCATAATGATGTGGGGCTTGCGGATGTGCTCGCCAGAATCTATGAGCT
>CAMWOK010000061.1 GCA_947175845.1 uncultured Lachnospiraceae bacterium
CTAGGTCTTTTATATGCGTGACATTCAGGGGGCGAGGCTGTCTGATTCCATGGATATCATACCGGTGATGATTTCGGAGCGGCTGCTTGATGTAAACGGGGACTACAGAGGTATGATGGTGGTGGTAAACGGCCAGTTCCGATCCTACAACCGGCACGAGGAACACAAAAACAAACTGGTTCTCTCCGTATTTGCAAGGGAGATTGAATTTGTGGAGGAAATCAGCGAGAATATCAAGACAAACCAGATATTCCTTGACGGCTATGTTTGCAAGGAACCTGTATATAGAAAGACGCCGCTTGGCCGTGAGATTGCGGACCTTCTGCTGGCAGTCAACCGCCCCTACGGCAAATCGGACTACATTCCGTGCATCTGCTGGGGAAGAAACGCGCGTTATGCCTCCAACTTTGAGGTGGGAGAGCGCTGTCTGGTGTGGGGGCGCATCCAGTCAAGGGAGTACATGAAAAAGCTCTCGGAGGATGAGCTTGAGAAGCGGATTGCATACGAGGTTTCTGTCAGCAAGCTGGAACTGCCGAGCGAGGATGAGGAACTGTAAAAAGTGCTGAAATAACACCGATTATAGAAAATAAAATTGTATAAAATTCAGATCAAAGTTGCAAAAACCGACACGGTATGCTATTATGTTCGAGAGGATGATTGGTGGCTGCTGGTATATCCAGGCGGCCGCAGGGATTGTTCGTAACTGTGCTGGACAGTGCAGTTATAGGAAAGGACTAAGGTATCAATCTATGGAAAAAGGATTCGTACAGGTATACAGTGGAGACGGGCATGGGAAATCTGCTGCAGCGCTCGGGCGGGCAATTCAGGTTGCGAGCACGGGCAGGGACGTGGTGATTATCAATTTTCTGAAAGGGAATCAGAATGAGAACTTTCTCAAAAGGATGGAGCCGGAGATCAAGATTTTCCGCTTTGAGAAGAGTGTGGAGGAGTTTGCACAGCTTACGGACGAGCGCAAGCAGGAGGAGATCTACAATATCAAAAACGGCCTGAATTTTGCAAAAAAGGTTCTCACGACGGGAGAATGCAGCCTGCTGATACTAGATGAGGTGCTTGGCCTGATTGACAACGGCATCATTACGATGGAAGACTTAAGCCATATTCTGGATGCACGGTCGGATGATGTGGACATTATCCTGACAGGGATACGGCTCAACGATGAGGTGTGCCAGCTCGCAGATGAGATTATCCGGATCGAGTCAGTCAACTATAAGAGATATTAGAAATCAACAAAGGAGCTGAAGCGGCTCTTTTGTTTTTGCCGATTTACCGGTTGACAGCCAATATATTAAGATATATAATGAAGTGACATAGAATTAAACAAAAAGATTAGGTAGAGGTTGCGTCTTTTATCAGTACTTTTTATTCAGGTGTCAGGCACCGTTCACGTAAATGGGAAAGGAAAAGACGCCGAAAGCAGGAGCCTCCTGAGGGATCTTGGCTTGGGCATGCAGTTAAGAGCTGCATGACTGTCATCAGTGGATGGAGCGCTATCATTTTCAGCCAGGGCCGGAGACTGCCGGCGGATGGGATTTTGTGAGTGTATGATGCCGACCGTCTATTCGTTTTAGATGATTGGCTTTTTCTTTTACAAAAAACTGTAACAACAAATTCATTTAAGGAGGACTGAGGTATGTCAATATTTAAAGGAGCAGGTGTTGCGATTGTCACGCCGATGAAACCGGACGGGGATGTAAATTACGAGGCGTTTGCGAAGCTGATAGAATTTCAGATTGCAAACAGCACAGATGCGATTATTGTGTGCGGCACGACGGGTGAGGCGTCGACACTGACCCACGAGGAGCACCTCGAGTGTATCCGGTTCTGTGTCAGACAGGTCAACAAGAGGATCCCGGTGGTTGCCGGAACAGGCTCAAACTGCACAAAGACAGCGGTCTATCTCTCGCAGGAGGCGGAGAAGGCAGGGGCTGACGGGCTTCTGGTTGTCACACCCTACTACAATAAAGCGACCCAAAAGGGCCTGAAGGAGCATTTCAGGATAATCGCACAGGCAGTCAAGATTCCTGTAATTCTGTACAATATTCCGGGAAGAACCGGCGGGGTGAACCTTCTGCCTGAGACGATTGTGTCGCTGTGCGAGGAGGAGCCAAACATTGTGGGCGTGAAGGATGCGACGGACAATTTTATCCAGTATGCGAAGCTGATGGCGCTCGCGAAGGGGAAGGTGGATGTCTACTCCGGAAATGATAATCAGATAGTGCCGTTTCTGTCGCTGGGCGCAAAGGGCGTGATCTCCGTATTGTCCAACATCGCGCCGCAGCAGACACACGACATCTGCGCAAAATATTTTGCCGGGGAGGTTGCGGAGAGCGCAAGACTGCAGCTCGAGGCGATCGAGCTCGTCGCAGCGCTGTTCAGCGAGGTAAATCCCATTCCCGTCAAGAAGGCGATGAATCTGATGGGACTTGAGGCAGGTACACTGAGACGTCCGCTGACCGACATGGAGGAGGCAAACGCCGCAAAGCTTGAGCAGGCGATGAAGAACTATGGTCTTCTTTGATGTGGGCGGACATGGAGAGGAGAGAACGGAAGATGACAAATGTAATATTACATGGCTGTAACGGCAAAATGGGTCAGATCATAACGAAAATAATCGAAACGGACCCGGAGATCGAGATTGTCGCAGGGGTCGACGCATCCGATCACATCAAGAATACATATCCGGTGTTTACAAGTATTGCGGCGTGCGATGCCGCGGCGGACGTCGTGATTGACTTCTGTGTCGCGCCGGCGGTTGACGGACTTCTCGACTACTGTGTGGAGAGGCAGATTCCCTGCGTGCTCTGCACGACGGGACTCTCGGAGGCACAGCTTGCGCATGTCGAGGAAGCCGCGGCAAAGGTGGCCGTCCTCAAGTCGGCGAACATGTCGCTCGGCATCAACACGCTGCTCAAGATATTGAAGGAGGCGGCAGAGGTACTGGTGCCTGCCGGATTTGACATTGAGATTGTGGAGCGGCATCACAATCTCAAAGTGGATGCGCCGAGCGGCACTGCGCTTGCGCTTGCGGACAGCATCAACGAGGAGTTTGACAACGCGTACGAGTATGTCTACGACAGAAGCCAGGTGAGACAGAAGCGCACCGATAAAGAAATCGGTATCAGTGCGGTGCGCGGCGGGACGATTGTGGGCGACCATGACGTCATTTTTGCGGGCGAGGACGAGGTGATCACGTTCTCCCACAGAGCCTACTCCAAAGCACTGTTTGGCAAGGGCGCGGTTCAGGCGGCGAAATATCTCAAGGGAAAGCCTGCCGGCCGTTATGAGATGAAAGATGTTGTACAATAACATATGTTATAATGGAGGGCTCAATGGAATTTCGGCCATGTATTGATATACACAATGGGCAGGTTAAGCAGATTGTCGGGAGTTCTCTTGCGGATCAGAATGATACTGCTCGGGAAAATTTTGTGGCGGGGAAGGACGCGGCGTACTATGCGCGGCTGTACCGGGACAGCGGGCTGAAAGGAGGGCATATTATCCTCCTCAATCCGGTGACAAGCGCTTACTATGAAGCGACAAGGGCTCAGGCGCTTGCCGCGCTTGCCGCCTATCCAGGCGGGCTTCAGATTGGCGGCGGTGTCAATGCGGACAATGCCGTCGGTTATCTGGAAGCAGGTGCTTCGCATGTGATTGTGACCTCGTATGTTTTTCAGGATGGCCGTATCAATATGGAGCATCTTGACAGACTTTGCCGGACAGCAGGGCGGGAGCATCTGGTGCTGGATCTGAGCTGCCGCATGAAAAACGGCTGCTATTATATCGTGACAGACCGCTGGCAGAAGTTCACAGACGAGCGGATCGACAGCAGCACGCTTGACATGCTGATGGCATACTGTGATGAGTTCCTGATTCACGCAGTCGATGTGGAGGGGAAAAATCAGGGGATTGAGCAGATGCTGGTAAGCTGGCTTGGAGAGTGGTGCAGTGCTTCGGACAAAATTCCAGTCACCTATGCCGGCGGTGTGCACACCTATGAGGACATAGAAGTGATCCGGGCGCTTGGCTGCGGCAGGATTCATGTGACAATCGGGAGTGCACTGGATCTTTTTGGCGGAAATCTTGCGTATGATGAGGTGATACGGCGGATGTGAGGCCAAACAGCGAACAGGCACATTCTCTGTGGAAAGCGTTACATTGTAAGAACTGAAAGAAGGAGGTGTCTGCCTTGGCGGACAGTGGAGAGACAGAGAATAAGAAAAGGGCGCGCTGTCTGGTTCAGGTTGTGTCGGACAGCGACGCCGGGACAGTAAAACACTTCTCGATGAGCCTTTGGATAGCGGTCTTGTTTTTGGCGGCGGCGGTCGCTCTGGTTATTGCGGTGCTGTCTGACCGTTCGGCGCTGAAGGGGGATCTGAACCGATCCAGGCAGAATGAGCAGGTACTCAGGTCGCGCGTTGAAGCACTTGAAGAGCAGAATGAAGCGCTTCTTACAGAGCAGGACAACCTGATTGCCCAGCAGGAGGAGCTGCAGGAGAAAGTGGTGATACTCAGCGATACAGTGAACGAGAAAGTCCAGCAGGAGCGAGAGCGGGAGGAGGCGGTTGCGCAGACATACATTCCCACCGGCTTTCCGCTCAAAGGCACAGCGTCCTACAATGAAAATGAGACGCAGCTGGATGGCAATCCGGTCGCAGTGTTTCACGCGTCGCCTGGAACCAGTGTGGTCGCGACAGCAAACGGCACAGTCTCCTCAATTGCAGGCGGGGAGGAGGCGGGGTACATTGTGATGGTGGACCATGGCAACGGGTACTACACGGTGTACCATACCGGTACAAGCCCCCGAGTGAAGGAGGGAGACGCCGTCACGAACACGACAGAACTCTTTCGCATCGAGGCGGGGAGAGAGGAGCTGGAATACCAGATTATAGAGAATGACAAGTATATCGCGCCCCTGAGCCTTATGGAGACGTACGGTTAACAAAAAAAGCCCTGGACATGCAGTGCGGCATGTCCGGGACTTTTTCTCTTGAGCGCCTTTGTTATTCATTCTGCTTCGCAGCAATTCGTTCAAAGATCAATTCATATCCGTCGCAGCCATAATTCAGGGAGCGGTTAACGCGGCTGATGGTTGCTGTGGATGCGCCTGTTTTCTCTGCGATTTCCAGATATGTTTTATGATCGCGCAGCATGGTAGCGACCTCGAAACGCTGTGAGAGGGAGAGCAGTTCGTTGACCGTACACAGATCTTCAAGAAAATTGTAACTTTCCTCCTTCGTCTCGAGACAGAGCAGTGCATCAATCAGATGTTCTACTGCGTCGGTTCGTATTTTGGTGTTCATGATTTGATTCGACCTCCCGTATGATAACTTTATCACTGTAAAGTTTTACCGTTATAAATATTGTAACATATTTGGCGGATACTGTAAAGTTGGTCCGTAAAAATAGCGCAATAGTCTTGATAAGTAGTATTGAATACTATATAATGTACTTGTTGAGTGCACGAAAATATGTGCTGAACCTGGTGCAGCGCGCAGGGATCTTGAAGTAAATAGCGGGTGATATTTACTCGATTATTACTGTAATGCTGTACTGATATCAAATATTGGTTTCAATGAAAGGCATGGTAATGCATATGCATATAAACACGAAAGATTTATTGAACAGCATCATGGAAAGCTTTGACCGGATAAGCTATGTAAAGTCTTCGGATATTCCCAATATTGATCTGTACATGGATCAGGTAACGACGTTTATGGACAAAAATTTTCGAAAGACCACCAGGTATCCGGGGGACGACAAGATTATGACAAAGACCATGATCAACAATTACGCGAAGAACGATCTGCTTCCGCCGCCTATCAGAAAAAAGTACTCCAGGGAACATATTCTGGTGCTGATATTTATCTATTACTACAAAGGGATTTTGTCAATCAGTGACATACAGACACTGCTGGGGCCCGTCACGGACAAATTCTTTCACAAGGAGGAGGGATTTGACATACAGTCCGTCTATGAGGAAGTGTTTGAGGTGGGGTATGATCAGGTCGAGGCGCTCAAGAAGCATGTCATGGCAGAGTATGAGTGCGCGATGGGAACGTTTGAGGACGCCCCGGAGGAGAGCAGGGAATTTTTGAAGCTGTTCTCGTTTATCTGTTTTCTGAGTTTTGACGTGTATATGAAGAAACAGCTGATAGAGAAACTCATTGACGAGATCAGGGAGGGCAGTTTCAAAAAAGACGGTTCTTCGGCAGACGAAAAGAAGAAATAAATAAATTGCACGAAAAATCAAGATAATACCTTGAAATTGACAGACAATAGATTTATAATGGTAAGGACAGGTGAAAGGAGGGATTCTATGGGTATATCACCAATTGCAGGATTTTCAGGGTTTGGCAGTTACCGGATTTCTTCGATACACGGCAATCCTTACAGTATGAATGCCATACAGAAAATCGGACAGAATAACGGCCGTTCTGGAAAGCCGCTTGTCATCGCTTCCGAGCAGAAGGAGGAGCTGTATGTCAAGGATTATGAGGAACTGGATGCGACCAGAAGCACGGCGAGCGGCGATTTTGCCGAGATGCTCGGGATACAGGAGAACATGCTCTCACACAAGCGTGAGGGAAAGCAGTCAGACTATGCTTCTTATCTGAACGATACCATCGGGATGATGGGGCTGCAGAACCGCCTGCGTGATCAGCTCAACGGAGCCGGGTTCACGCCATTTTTATAAAATAAACCTTAAAAAACGCCCGATAAGGGTGTTTTTTGTTGCAAAAAATGGAAAAATGGTGTATTATGGAGTTCGTTGTGTAGAAAGTGATATATTTGTTTAAAACCAGGAGGGATTTGTGGTGAGAGGGTATTCTGGCGTTTGGAAGTTCAAAAAAACTGTAGCATTTTGTCTTGCTTTGAGTATATGTATCAGTCTGCTGTGGTTCGTCAGTGGGATGGCCACATACGCGAAGGAGACTGAAAATACCTATATGATTATGGTAAATCGTGCGGCGAACTGTGTGACCGTGTATGAGAAGGATGCGGCGGGTGAATTTACGGTCCCTGTCAAGGCATTTGTGTGCTCCTGCGGCAGAGAGGGGCATGAGACGCCGCTCGGAACGTTTAAGACAAGTAATTATTATGAGTGGCGGCTGATGGTGGATGGTTCCTATGGTCAGTATGCGGTGCGTTTTAACAGAGGGATTATGTTTCACTCTGTGCCGTACTACACAAAAAACGCCGGCAACATGGAGTGGGAGCAGTTTAATCTGCTTGGGGAACCGGCATCGCTTGGCTGTGTGAGGCTTGCCTGTGCCGATGCAAAGTGGATTTATGACAACTGCAAAGAGGGCACCAAGGTTGTCGTGTATGATGATGCTGAGAATCCGGGACCACTGGGAAAACCGGAGGAGATGAAGCTCTCAGAGGAAAATCCGATGCGAATGTGGGATCCTACAGATATGAGCAGCAAAAATCCCTGGAATCAGGTCAGACCGATGCTCTATCTGACAGGGGCGCAGACAAGCGAGGTCCTGATGCTTCCAGTCGGGGCATCACTGCATGACATATACAGCGCGATCGGCCTGGTTGATGCGTCGGGACGCGCTTATGATATCGGCGAGTACATAATTGATATCTCAGGGCGGTATGATTTGAATCAGCAGGGCATGTACGATGTCTCCGTGCGCGGTGTCGGAACACATGGTGTCAGGACCGAGAAGCTCATGAAACTGCTTGTGATATAGACAAACAAAAAGACAGAGTCTGCTCTGTCTTTTTGTTTGTCTTATTTTGCCTGTTTTGCAAATGTGTTCGTCACCAGGTCTTTGTATGGCACATAGTTCTCAAGTTCCCCGGCTTCCATAAGAATATTCTGCAGCAGTGTGAAACTGTCCTCCGTGTAGATCAGATCCTTTTTCCAGGTATCCTGTGCCTGGTAGCGGGTCACGATCGTGGTGATGGTCTCAAGTTCCGTCTCGGGGAACTGTGGTTTAATAACGGATGCTATTTCATCGGCGGAATGGCTTGACACATAATCCATGCCCTTTTGAAGCGCCTTTGTGAAGGCAAGGAGCGTTTCAGGGTTTTCTTCTATGTAGCTTTTTCTTGCGCTGAATGCAGTGTAGGGAACATACCCCGAATCCACGCCGAGGGAAGCGACAATATACCCTTTCTGCTGTGCCTCGAGTGCGGTTGCGTGCGGCTCAAATTCAACAGTGAAGTCGGCGTACCCTGCATCGCCCTCCTTTGCGCCCGCAAAAGCTGCTGCAGTGGAGCCAAAATCAATGCTTGTGTCAATTGTGAGATCGCTGTCAGGATCGATCTGGTTCATCTTGAGAATGTATTCAAAAACCATCTGCGGCATACCGCCTTTGCGTCCCCCCAGGACATAGGTGCCTTTGAGCATACTCCAGTTAAAGTTGTCAATGGGGGTACGGCTCACCAGAAAATTTCCTGCGCGCTGTGTCAGCTGCGCAAAGTTCACAGCGTAGTCCTGTGCGCCCTGCAGATAAGTGTAAACGGACGCCTCGCTGCCCATAAAGCCAATGTCGGCCTCCCCGGTAAGCAGCGCTGTCATGGTCTTGTCTGCACCGTATCCGGTGACAAGCTCCAGGTTGATTCCCTCCTCTGCGAAGTATCCCTCCTCGATAGCGACATACATCGGCGCGTAGAAAATGGAGTGCGCGACTTCGTTCAGAACCACTTTTTTTGCGGAGGCATCCGGTGTTTTCTTTTGGCTGCATCCGCTGGCAAGTGTGGTGATCAGGAGCACCAGAATCAATAGTATGGAAACATAGTTAAATTTTTTCATGCGAAATGTAAACCCCTGAATATCGTTTCTATTATTATATGCAGGAGGGGAGTGGACGGTGATTGGTCACAGTCCTGCAGAATTGAGGGCGTACAATTTTTTAAAAAGAATTGAAACAAAATGGGGGCAATGGTATAATTGCCATATTGAGTCTGCGCAAAATGAAGTATTTAATTACGGTAGTAGTCAATTGGAATCTGGAGGCAAAATCGGACGTACTATGAGGAAGGATAAGGAAAATGGAACTTTACGATACATTGAATGAACAGCAGAAAAAGGGGGTTTTTACCACGGAGGGGCCTGTGCTTATCCTTGCGGGGGCAGGCAGCGGAAAGACGAGTGTGCTCACGAGGCGCATTGCGTATCTGATCGAAAATGTGGGCGTGAATCCGTGGAATATTCTGGCGATCACATTTACGAACAAGGCGGCAGGCGAGATGCGCGAACGGGTCAATCACATTGTGGGATATGGTGCGGAGAGCATATGGGTATCTACCTTTCACGCAACCTGTGTGCGGATACTCAGGAGGCATATTGACAGGCTGGGGTTTGACAACAGCTTTACCATCTATGACGCAGACGATTCAAAGAGCGTCATGAAAGATGTGTGTAAAAAGCTTGAGATCGACACAAAACAGCTCAAGGAAAAGACGATCCTCTCTGCCATCTCCTCCGCGAAGGACGAGCTGATAACAACGACAGCGTACGAGAAGTCGGCAGTGGGAGATTACCTGAAAAAAAAGATATCGGCGGCGTATGCGGAATATCAGCTCACACTCAAAAAAAATAACGCGCTTGATTTTGACGATCTGATCGTGAAGACAGTGGAGCTTTTTCAGAGCTGCCCGGAGGTGCTTGAGAATTATCAGAACCGTTTTCAGTATCTTATGGTGGATGAATACCAGGATACAAACACCGCGCAGTTTGAGCTGATACGGCTTCTGGCGCAGAAGAACAGAAATCTCTGTGTCGTGGGGGATGATGATCAGTCGATCTACAAATTCCGCGGGGCGAATATCCGAAATATTCTTGATTTTGAGCAGGTTTATCCCGATGCATCGGTGATCAAGCTCGAACAGAACTATCGCTCCACACAGACGATTTTGGACGCGGCGAACGCAGTGATCGGAAACAATATCCGCAGGAAGTCAAAAGCGCTGTGGACGGACAAAGAAGGTGGAAACCGTGTCCATTTCAGGGCATTCGACACGGCATATGAGGAGGCAGAATACATAGCGGGTGATATTAAACGCAAAAAGCGGGAGGCTGTGAGCGATTACAGAGATTGTGCGGTGCTTTACAGGACAAACGCCCAGTCGCGTTTGCTCGAGGAGAGCTTTATCGCGCTGAATATCCCTTATAATGTGGTGGGCGGAGTGAACTTTTATGCCAGAAAAGAAATCAAAGATATTCTGGCATACTTAAAGACAATCGACAATGGCAAGGATGATCTTGCAGTCAAGCGCATCATCAATGTGCCAAGACGCGGAATCGGTGCGGCGAGCATCGCGAAAGTACAGGATTATGCAGATCATACAGGAGTGAGTTTTTATGAGGCACTGCAGCGGGTGGATGAGATTCCGGCGCTGGGAAAAGGGAAGTCGACAGACAAGCTCCGGGATTTTGCGACAATGATTCGAATGTTTCGGACAAAAATGGAAAACGAGCCTTTGGAAGACTTGATAACAGATGTTATAGAAACAACAGGCTATGTGCGGGAGCTCGAGGAGTCGGGCGACGACGATGCACAGGACAGAATAGACAACATCGATGAGCTGATCACAAAGCTGGTGAGTTTTGAGATGGAGCGCGAGGCGCTGGGGGAGGAGGCTACGCTCTCCGCATTCCTCGAGGAAGTGGCGCTTGTGGCAGATATCGACACCGTTAACAAAGATGACAACCGAGTGTTATTGATGACGCTGCACAGCGCGAAAGGGCTGGAGTTTTCCAGTGTGTATCTGTCTGGGCTGGAGGATGGGATTTTCCCAAGTTACATGACTATCACGTCGGATAACCCGGAGGACATCGAGGAGGAGCGGCGCCTTGCCTATGTGGGGATCACGCGCGCGAAAGAGGATTTGACCATCACCTACGCGAAGGCGCGCATGATCCGGGGTGAGACTCAGTACAATGCGATCAGCCGTTTTGTGAAAGAAATCCCAGACAACCTTCTCGACAGCAGGCTTCCCGGCGTAAGGCGCCGGGATGTGGAGGAATACGACAGCGATTCCCGCGAGAGGACGTTGTTTAAGGCGAAGCCTTTTGAGACAGGCACTGCGCGCAGAGAGGAGCCGTTCAGCGATACCATGTTTGATAAGCCGCGCAATAACTGGGAGGCAGCAGAGCAGGTGCTCGCTCCCGCGCCAAGACAGCCAGCCGCGGCGGGGCGGACGGCCACAGCCCCCAGGCCACAGCCAGCCGCAAAGAAGGATTTTTCAGAGATCCTGGCGTCGCGTCCGAAAGCTGTCGTGAAGAAGAAGGAGACGCCTGCTGCAAACAAGCCATACATCGCAAAATCCCTGGACGGGCTGACCAGGGGAATGCCGGTCACTGGCACAGACGGCCCCGGCTATGATACAGGTGACAGAGTGCGCCATGTCAAGTACGGCGACGGCACTGTCACCGCGCTTGTTCAGGATACGAGGGACTTTAAAGTCACCGTGGATTTTGACACATACGGCAATAAAATTATGTATGCGGCTTTTGCAAAGTTGAAAAAGATTTAATGAATTTAGAAAAATAAAGGTAGTAAAATAGACAGATTAGTGATATGATATATATATCATGACAGAATTGATACAAAGAAACGAAAGGGGCCTTTGAGATGAAAAAGTGGGACGAATTAGTAGATTATCTGCAGGATAAGAATTTGGTGAGCAATGATATTATAAGCAGATACTGTTCAAAGTGCGATCTCAAGAAAGAAAATGAGAAGAAGGGCAACACAGTGCTCTGGGCACTTGCCATTATCGGAGCAGTTGCTGCGGTGGCAGCCATCGCATATGCAGTGTATCGTTATATGACACCGGATTATCTTGATGATTTCGATGATGAGTTTGACGACGACTTTGAGGATGACTTCTTTGATGACGAAGAGGACGAGGAGCAGGAGCCTGCAAAGGAAGATGAGTACACAACTGTGAAATAATGGTTGCGGCAGAAGAGATGTTCTCAAGGGGGTGCTGGAAGACAGCACCCCCTCGTTTTCTGCGCACATGCAATACCGTACCAGTGTGCGTGACAGTGCAGAGAACGCAGGGGATTTGCAGAATATGGAGAAATAGGTGAATGGGATGAAAAAGGGACAGGTTTACGAGGGATATGTGGAGCGTGTGGATTTTCCGAACAAGGGGATTGTGACATGTGATGCGGGCGAAGCGGTTGTAAAGAATGTGATACCTGAGCAGCGTGTGTCGTTCAGGGTCAGCAAAAAACGCAGCGGAAAAGCGGAGGGGCGGCTGCTTGAAGTTGTGGAGAAAGCACCGTATGAGC
>CAMWOK010000062.1 GCA_947175845.1 uncultured Lachnospiraceae bacterium
AAAAGTCCATCAAGTTGTGATTGAGTGTGCAAATTGACAGGAACGGGAGACTGCGGGGCCAGACTCAACAGACAATTGAGAGAAGCCGCCGCCATAAGTTTGTGTGGCTATTTTGGCTGAAATGGTATATAGTAGTAGTGAGACCCATGGAGAACCTTGACCTGTACCTGTCGGATGACGCGTATCTGATACCGGATATTATGTTGATATGTGACCGGCAGCGGATTAAGAATGATAAGTACAGGGGCGTTCCGCGTTTTATATCCTGCAGGAGAATGAAACGGATGAACACTACAATGCGGACTGCATTCTGTCGCAATTGGGCTTCGGGAGATACTTGACGTGTGATGTTCGGGTTGAAATTCGACCATATGTGTGGTATGCTGGCCTTGATGCGGCGGACGGCAAAGGTGGGCCTTATCGGGTGTTTCGATAAGGATTTTTGCATATACTGTATATGACAGGATGGAGGCATGCTGCTGTGCGGGTGATACAGTGGATGAGAGACAGATTTACATGGGCTGCGGCGCTTTTGGGCAAGGCAGACAGGACAGGAGAGAACAGGATGTATATCATAGCAGGACTGGGAAATCCCACGAGGGAGTACGAAAACACGCGGCACAATATCGGGTTTATGGCGGTTGACGCGCTCGCGGACAAATACAATATCAGCGTGATGGACTGTAAGCACAAGGCGCTGATTGGAAAAGGGATGATAAATGGCACGAAGGTCGTGCTGGTGAAGCCGCTCACCTACATGAATCTCAGCGGCGAGGCGGTCCGCGCGGTGGTGGATTACTACAAGGCGGACGCAGAGAGCGAGCTCATAGTCATCTATGATGATGTGAGCCTGGATGTCGGGCAGCTGCGCATCCGCAAAAAGGGCAGTGCGGGCGGGCACAACGGCATCAAAAATATTATAGCGAACCTGGGGCACGACACGTTCCTGCGCATCAAAATCGGCGTGGGGGAGAAGCCTAAGGGGTACGATCTGGCGGACTATGTGCTCGGGCATTTTGGCAGGGAGGAGCTCGATGTGATGCAAGACAGCCTTGAGAAGGTGGACGGGGCGGTGAACCTGATGCTTGCGGACAGGGTGGACGAGGCGATGAACCAGTACAATGTCAAAAGCAGCGCGAAAAAGCCGGAGAACTAATCGAGACGGACAAAGACAGCGATCAGAATGGTATAATTATATGGAGGTTAATCGGACGTGAACACATTATTGGCACCGCTTAAGGAGTTGGGCGAGTATGATGAGATTGCGGGGAGGCTGGACAGACAGGACAGGAAAGTGAGCGTGAGCGGCTGTGTGGATTCCCAGAAGCTCCATATGATATTTGGCACGGACAAGGGCTATGACGTGAAGCTGATCGTGACCTACAGCGACCTCAAGGCGCGGGAGCTGCTCGAGGACTGCCGCCTGTACTGCCGCGACTCGTACTTTTATCCGGCAAAGGATCTGATATTTTATCAGGCGGATGTTCACGGCAACCAGCTCGTGAAGGAGCGCATCGACGTCCAGCGCCGCATCCTTGAGGGAAAGCCGGTCACGATCGTCACGACATTTGCCGCGCTGATGGCGCACCAGCTGCCGCTGTCAGTGATCGAGGACAATATTATCTGCATCGGAAAGGATAGCGTGGTCGAGGAGCAGGCGCTTGCGCGCAGGCTTGTGGCGATGGGCTATGAGAAGAACTATCAAGTGGAGGCGCCGGGGCAGTTCTCGATCCGCGGCGGGATTGTCGACATCTTTGACCTGACTTCGGAGAATCCTGTCCGCATCGAATTGTGGGGGGATGTGATTGAGTCCATCCGGACATTTGATGTGCTGAGCCAGCGCTCCATCGAGGAAAATATGACACAAGTGTCAGTTTATCCGGCGTCGGAGCTGATTCTGTCGCAGTCTGCGCTCGACGCGGGGTTTCGCCGGATAGAGAAGGACTGCAAGGCGTGCGCAGGGCAGTTTCGGGAGCAGACCAGGCCGGAGGAGGCGCACAGGCTCGAGACGGCGGTTGCGGATCTGAGAGAGCAGGTGACACAGTTTCGCAATCTCGTGAACCTCGACAGCTATATCCGGTATTTCTATGAGGACACCATGTCCTTTCTCGACTTTTTCAGAAACCGGCGCTGCTGCGTCTATCTCGACGAGCCGCTGCGCATCGAGGAGCATGCGCGGGCGGTGGAGCTGGAATTTCGGGAGAGCATGACCAGCCGGGCACAGAAGGGCTATATCCTGCCTGGGCAGATGGATGTGCTGTTTTCCGTGCAGGAGATTCTGGCAAGGCTTGAGGGGGAGCGGATTCTGGCGCTGTCAACGATGGAGTTCAAGGGCTTTGGCATCCGGTTTTCGGAGCGCTTTGGGATCAGCACGAGAAATATCGCTTCCTATAATAATAGCTTTGCGGAGCTTGTGAAGGACTTAAACCATTTTAAGAAGCAGGGATACCGGGTGCTTGTGCTCTCCGCGTCCGCCACGCGCGCAAAGCGCCTTGCCTCCGATCTGATGGACGAGGGGCTGACGGCCTTCTATTCCGAAGATTCGGACAGAATCCTGCAGCCGGGGGAGATCATGACGTATCACGGCTCGGTTTTGAAAGGGTTTGAGTATCCGCTGTTAAAGTTCGTCGTGATTTCCGAGACCGATATTTTCGGAAAGCAGCAGCGGAAAAAGAAGAAAAAGACGTATGAAGGACAGAAGATACAGAGCTTTTCGGACCTCAGGGTGGGGGACTATGTCGTCCACGAGAGCCACGGCCTTGGCGTGTACAAGGGGATTGAGAAGGTCGAGGTAGACAAGGTCGTGAAGGACTACATCAAGATCGAGTACCGCGACGGGGGCAATCTCTATGTGCTCGCGACGGGGCTTGACGTGATTCAGAAATATGCCTCCTCCGACGCGGCAAAAAGGCCAAAGCTGAATAAGCTGGGCACGCAGGAGTGGGTCAAGACCAAGTCGAAGGTAAAGACGGCGGTCAATGAGATCGCAAAGGATCTCGTGGAGCTCTACGCGGTCCGCCAGCAGAAGCAGGGGTTTCTGTTCAGCAAGGATACTGTGTGGCAGCAGGAGTTTGAGGAGATGTTTCCGTTTGAGGAGACCGGGGATCAGCTGCTTGCCATCGAGGCGACCAAGAGCGACATGGAGAGCCCGCGCATCATGGACCGTCTCATCTGCGGCGACGTGGGCTACGGCAAGACCGAGATTGCCATACGCGCCGCGTTCAAGGCGGTTCAGGACGGCAAGCAGGTCGCCTACCTCGTGCCGACGACCATCCTGGCACAGCAGCACTACAACACGTTCATGCAGCGCATGAAGGATTTTCCGGTGCGCGTGGAGATGCTGTCGCGCTTTCGGACTGCGGGCGAGATGAAAAGGACGATAGAGGGACTCAGAAAAGGGCTTGTGGACATTGTGATCGGCACGCACAGGCTGCTGTCACAGGACGTGGCCTATAAGGATCTGGGACTTCTGATTGTCGACGAGGAGCAGCGCTTTGGCGTGCGCCACAAGGAGAAAATAAAGCAGGTCAAGGACGACGTGGATGTGCTGACGCTGACGGCGACGCCGATTCCGCGGACGCTGCACATGTCCCTTGTGGGGATCCGGGACATGAGCGTGCTCGAGGAGGCGCCGGGCGAGCGCCAGCCGATACAGACTTACGTGATGGAGTACAACGAGGAGATGGTGCGCGAGGCCATCGTGCGTGAGCTGTCCAGACAGGGGCAGGTGTACTATGTGTACAACCGCGTCAACAACATTGAGGAGATCACCAGCCAGGTTGCGCGCCTCGTGCCGGAGGCGGAAGTGGCGTACGCACACGGACAGATGAAGGAGCACGAGCTTGAGAAGATAATGTTTCAGTTTATCAACGGGGAGATTGACGTGCTGGTCGCGACCACCATCATCGAGACGGGGCTTGACATATCCAATGTCAACACCATGATCATCCACGATTCCGACGCGATGGGACTCTCCCAGCTCTATCAGCTGCGCGGGCGTGTGGGGCGCTCGAACCGCACCTCGTACGCCTTTCTGATGTACAAAAAAGACAAGATGCTCAAGGAGGTCGCAGAGAAGCGCCTCCAGGCAATCCGTGAGTTCACCGACCTTGGCAGCGGCTTCAAGATAGCCATGCGCGACCTCGAGATCCGCGGTGCAGGAAACCTGCTGGGCGAGCGCCAGCACGGGCACATGGAGGCGGTCGGCTACGATTTGTACTGCAAGATGCTCAATGAGGCGGTCAAGACGCTGAAAGGGGAACGGAAGGCGGACGCCGATTTCGGCACGTATGTCGACATGGACGTCGACGCGTTCATCCCGCCGGAGTACATTGTCAACGAAGTGCAGAAGCTCGATATCTACAAGCGCATCGCGAGCCTAGAGAGTGAGTTGGAGTGCGAGGACATGAGAAAGGAACTCAAAGACCGATTTGGCAATGTGCCCAGATCGGTTGAAAATCTGATACAGATATCGCTGATCCGCGTCACGGCGCACCGGCGGTATGTGACGGAAATCAAGGGAAAAATGGGGCGTGTTACGTTTTATATGGAACCTTATGCGCCCGTGCACGTCGAGCGTCTGCCCGAGCTGATGGCAAAGTACAAAGGCGTGCTGGAATTTTCTGCAAAAGGGACGCCAAATTTCGTGCTCAAATACAAAAAGTATGGTTTAATGGAGAAAGAGGCGGAGCTGATGATGCGCTGTACAGCAAAAGTGCTGGCGGACATGGCAGTGCTGTATGGGGAGTGAGCAGCCACGCCGGCAGGTGCAGAACAAAACAGACAAAGAGGAGGATATGAGATGGAGTACAGAACGATGGAAAATCTGGGAATTGAAACATCCCTGCTGGGATTTGGGTGTATGCGGTTTCCGACAGACGCGGACGGTGGTATTGATGAGGCGCTGGCGCTCGCCATGATTGACAGGGCGTATCAGGCGGGAGTCACCTACTTTGACACCGCGTATCCGTATCACGGCGGGCAGAGCGAGGTGGTCACAGGCAAGGCGCTGGCGCGCTATCCGCGGGATTCGTACCGCCTGGCGACAAAGCTGCCGCTGTGGTCGGTCAAGACTATCGCGGACGTGGAGCGCATCTTTCAGGAGCAGCTGGGTCGCCTTGACAAATCGTTTATCGACTTTTATCTGCTGCATGCGCTCGACCGGGAGCGCTGGCAGGCAGCGAAGGAGCTTGATGTGCTCAGTTACTGTGAAAAGCTGCGCGCGGAGGGAAAGATAAAGTATCTGGGGTTTTCGTTTCATGATGAGTATGAGGTGTTTGAGGAGATCCTGACCGCGTACAGGTGGGATTTTTGCCAGATCCAGTTCAATTACATGGATAAGGATACACAGGCCACGACCAGGGGGATGGAACTTGCAGCGCGGCTTGGCATTCCCGTGGTGATCATGGAGCCGGTAAAGGGCGGATCGCTCGCAAAGCTCCCGTGGGACGGGATCGACGAGCTGTTCAAAAAGGCGCGCCCGGATGCGTCCACCGCCTCGTGGGCAATGCGCTATGTGGGAAGTTTTGACAATGTGAAGGTGATTCTCAGCGGCATGTCGACCATGGATCAGGTGGAGGATAACCTCCGGACATTTGCGGATTTTGAGCCGCTTGACGCCACAGAGCAGGCGCTGGTCGCACAGGTGGCGGACGCGCTTGGCGCCCGGGTTCAGAATGGCTGTACAGGGTGCCGCTACTGTATGCCGTGTCCGGCGGGCGTGGATATTCCCAAGTGTTTCTATGTCTGGAACCAGTACCACATCTATGAGAATGTGGACGAGGCGAGATGGAACTGGACGAAGGCGGTAGCGGACGCGCAGAAGGCGTCCAACTGTATCAAGTGTGGAAAGTGCGAGCAGGCATGCCCGCAGCACATCGCGATTCGCGAGGACCTTGCCCGCCTGCAGAGCGAGCTCGACGCCGTCGCGGGACAGATGGGCGCAGGGCAGTAACGGCGCAGTTAGGGGAATACTCTGAGCAAGGACCTGCTCCGGCAAATTTTCAGACAATGAAATGGTCTGTAAAAATGTGGAAGGAAATCTGTGGAATGTGACAGATTTCCTTCCGCTTTTATCCCTGATTTTCAATGCTTAATTGACAGATTTCACAAAAATTCAGGAAAATAAAACTAATTGTAGAAATTATTCAAATAGTATATTATAATGAAATCGTGACGTTAACATAAAATATTAACAATTGGCTGTACAGGGAACAGATCTCCGGCGCGCTGCTTCACAGGGATGTGCGGGTTGCCAAAGGAGAGTTTCTGCCGTGCAAAAGGTGGAGGATAAGAATGAGCGAGGGAAGATATAATATTCCAAAGCAGTACAAAGTTGATAAGGGAATGCCGCTCGATGTACTTTTCCAGAAGATTGACAATCTGAAATGCCGCCGCATCTTTGAGGCTGAGATAGAGAGCGTTGAGTGGAGCTATCATCTGGTGGACAAAGAGGGAGTCAAGGACATGAAGGCGCTTGTGAGGGAGCAGGGATTGTCCGTGTTCGAGGTAAATCTCAGGCACAGGATCGCGCCGGATTTGCTGACCGAAATTTTTGCCGGGCTGCTGCAGCGGCCGATTTTGATGGTTTATCTGTGTGACGGGGAGCTGTCCATGGGAACCTATATTCCGGTTGGAAAGTCGGGGCGGACGTGCTCGACAGAATTTTATCCGTACGATGCGGACCGCATGATTGAATTGCTCGACTACGACATGGACAGCGGCAGCACGACGCAGCAGATTCATAAGCGCATCTATGCGACACTCTGTCAGCAGCGGCGCATGATTTTGATTGAGAAGGCGTTTGAGCGCCTCAACAAGGAGAGCGAGAAAGAGACCTTTGCGTATGAGTTCAGTCTCGAGAATCTCGACAGAATCCGGGCGGACGCCGATTTTGTGCAGTCGCAGCTCCGGGTCGTATAACATCGGTAGGAAAATTGAGTTCATCAGTTTTTTTACATAGAATGCAGACGGGGAGTATCCCCGGGGCATACCGCAGCAAGGGGAGGAATGGGTTGTATGGACAGCGGGATATCGAGGACAACAGCAGCCACCGTCTTAAATTCCTTAAAAAGCGGAGTCGTTCCAAGGATAGGGCTTGAGTATATTACAGTGGGGAGAAGGAGTGAGATCCAGGCGCTATTGCAGGATGTATCCATCATAGAGCAGGGCGGGGCAGCGTTCCGGTTTATCGAGGGGAAATACGGAAGCGGCAAGACGTTTCTCATGCATGCACTCCGCAATCACGTGATGGAGAAAAACTTCGTAGTGACAGATGTGGAGCTCTCTGTGGACAAGAGATTTGTCGGAAATAAGGGGCAGGGGCTTGCGACATACCGGGAATTGATACGGAACATGGCCACGCACGCCAGTCCTGATAACGGGGCGCTGCAGCTCATACTCGACAAGTGGATCGGCGCGCTCGAGAACGAGGTGGTACAATTTGAGGGACTTGTGCCAGGACATGAGATTTTCGACGTGCGGGTCAGCCAGAAGATTTACAAGATCACCTCATCCATGGAGGAGCGGGTCAACGGCTTTGATTTCGGGAAAGTGCTTGCTTCCTATTATAAAGGATACCGCAAAGGGGATGTGGACCTGCAGAAAAAAGCGCTGCGCTGGCTCTGCGGGGAGTGCAGGACCAGGACGGAGGCAAAGACCGATCTGGGTGTGAATCTGATCATTACCGACGACAACTGGTACGATTTTATCAAGCTGTTTGCGGACTTTGTGGTGAGGGCGGGGTACGCGGGGCTATACGTGTGCATGGATGAGCTCTCGACCCTGTATGAGATCCCAAGCCGCGTGGGGCGGGAGTACAATTACAACAAACTCCTGTCCATCTACAACGATGCGCTTCAGGGGAAGGCGTCCCACCTTGGGATTATCATGAGTGTCACGCGGGAGGCGATGGAGGATACCGCCAGGGGCGTGTTCAGCTTTGAGCCGCTGCGCTCGCGGCTGTCGGAGAGCAGCTTCGCGAAGGATGGAGCCGTCAAAATGAGGGATATGGCGTCTCCGGTCATCCAGCTGTCCGTGCTGAATCCGGGTGAGATGTATGTGCTTTTGGAGAAACTTGCGGACATTCACGGGATTTTGTACGAGTACACGCCGAAGCTGGAGCATGACGACTACATCTATTTCTTAAAACAGCAGTACGGTAAGGATCTTGAGGGAGTGGAAATTACCGCGCGGGACATGATTAAGAACTACATCACGCTTCTGAACCTGCTTCAGCAGAATCAGAACGTGCCGAAGGAAAAAATTCTTTATGCGGCGCGCGCATAAACGATAAGGGTTGGAATAATGGGGAACAATATGACCAGAGCAGTGATATTTGACATGGACGGAGTACTCATTGATACGGAAAAGCACTACAATGCAGCGTGGTGCGAGGCGGCGCACAGGGCGGGTTTTGACGCCTTTGGAAAGGACCATGCGCTGATGCTGCGCAGCTGCGACGCAAGGCTTGCCCAGGAGATGATGAAGGACATTTTCGGGGCGGGCTTTGACTATCATGCGATACGGGAGATCCGGCGCCAGCTGGTGGCGGAGCGCCTTGCGACGTATGGACTGGAGAAAAAGCCGGGTATTGACGAGATACTGGCTTTTTTGCATGAGCGGGGCATCAAGGCGGCGGTGGCGACGGCTACGCCCATCGAGCTCACGCTGCGGCATCTTGAACAGATTGGCGTGAAGGATCAGTTTGACAGGATTGTGAGCGCAAAGCAGGTGGCGAACGGAAAACCGGCGCCCGACGTCTATCTCTACGCGTGCGCGCAGATCGGCGAACAGCCCGCGGACTGCGTCGCGGTTGAGGATTCACCAAACGGCGTCCGCTCCGCACACGCGGCAGGGTGCAAGACGGTGATGGTGCCGGACCTGACGCAGCCGGACGCGGAGCTTCTGCCTCTGTTGTACGCGGTTGTCGATACGCTTGCGGACCTCAAGGAACTTATTTGACAAAGGACTTATCTGAGTTAGGAGGAGTTCGGTTCAGGCGCTTGACAACACAGGAAAATCATCATAGAATAAAATGAATAATGAGGTAATTGGGGAACACTGGAAAGGAAGTGTGTTGCTGTATGGACAGTTGTGACGGGAACAGTCAGCATAATAGGGGCGGATACACGAAAGACAGTGTTCTTTTTGTGCGCGGGAGTGCGCAGGGAATCTGGAGGCTGTAGACACAGGATTCGCCCGGTTTTTGTGTGAAATATAAAATTTCACCATCCTGATTAGTCTGCCTGCAAAAACAGGCAGACGGGAGTTTGTGTGAAATATAAAGCCTGCAAAAGCAGGCAGACGGGAGTTTGTGTGGAAAACGAAATCTTAAAAGAACCAGATTACATCCAGGAGCTGGTAACGTTAATCCGGGACGTGGAGAACAGGGACAGACTTGCACAGGAGCTGACCAACTACCACGACAACGATATCTCCAACGCGCTGGATGAGCTCGACGAGCGGGAGCGCAGGGTGCTCTACCACATACTCGACGATGAGCGGATCTCGGAAATCTTTGCGTATCTGGAGGATCCGGGAACGTATCTGAGCGAGCTTGAGCTTGAGCGGGCTGCAGACATCATTGAAAATATGGACGCCGACGACGCGGTGGATATTCTCGAGGAGGTCGACGAGGAGACGCGCAGACAGCTCATCGAACTCATCGACGAGGAGTCCAAGGAGGATATTCAGCTGATATGCTCCTACGAGGAGGACGAGATTGGCAGCAGGATGACCACCAATTTTATCGAGATTGGCAGGAGCCTGACCATCAAGCAGGCGATGCGCGCGCTGATTGCGCAGGCGGAGGAGAACGACAACATCTCCACGCTGTTTGTCAAGGACGACGACGGGACCTTTTACGGGGCGGTTGACCTCAAGGATCTGATTGTCGCGCGCAATTATGTAGATCTGGAGAGCCTGATTGCGCAGTCGTTTCCATATGTGAGGGACCGGGAAAACATCTCGGACTGCATCGAGCGGTTAAAGGATTACGCGGAGGACTCCATCCCGGTGCTCAACGACAAGAACGAGCTGATTGGCGTCATCACGTCGCAGGACATCGTCGAGGCTGTGGATGACGAGATGGGCGACGACTACGCGAAGTTTGCCGGAATGACCGAGGAGGCGGAGCTTGAGGAGACGCTCGGGGAGAGCATCAAGAAGCGTCTGCCCTGGCTGATTGTCCTGCTGGGCCTGAGCATGTGCGTGTCGACCGTGACAAGCCTGTTTGAGGGCGTTATCGCACAGCTTGCCATCATTGTCAGCTTTCAGTCGGTGATCCTTGGCATGTCGGGAAATGTGGGAACGCAGTCGCTCGCCGTGACGATCCGCCTGCTGATGGACGAGAATCTCGCGGCGCGGCAGAAAATTGGCATGATTTTTAGGGAGATGCGGATCGGATTTTCCAACGGGCTGATTCTCGGGATACTGTCCTTTTTGTTTATCGGCGCATATCTGTGCCTGCTCAAGGGGAAATCGCCCCAGTACGCGTTTGCGATATCGCTCTGCGCGGGGATTGCGCTGCTGATGGCGATGACCATCTCAAGCATTGTGGGCACTTCGGTCCCCATGTTTTTCAACCGGATACACGTCGATCCGGCAGTGGCGTCCGGGCCGCTCATCACGACGGTGAACGACCTGATCGGCGTGGTCACATACTACGGCGTGGCATGGTTTCTTCTGATACGCCTGCTGCAGCTGGGGTAGCGCTGTCTGGCAAATACGCGTTATTTTTTACGTTTCCATGCAATGCATAAAAATCCATTATATACAAATACTAGCAATACAGTTTTATAAATATTATGAACTTGTATCCGAATGATTGTGATGGTGAGAATCGCTGTCATGGTAAAAAGCTGTGCGGGAACAGGCGTCGCGCCGCACAGTATCTGAGGAGTGCCATGCGGTGCGCCGCGTGGCAGGAGTATGCTAGAAATGGAGGAAGTATCGGTGAAGGCTACGGGAATAGTGCGTAGGATTGACGATTTGGGACGTGTTGTCATACCAAAGGAAATAAGAAGGACCTTGCGGATCAGGGAGTCGGACCCGCTCGAAATTTTTACGGATCACGAGGGGGCGATCATCCTGAAAAAATACTCGCCCATCGGTGAGCTGGGAAGCTTTGCAAAACAGTATGCGGAGAGCCTCTCGCAGGTGTCGGGGCACTTGGCGCTGATCGCGGACCGGGATCAGATCATCGCCGCGGCGGGAAGCAACAGCAAGCAGGTGCTCGGCAAGTCCGTCAGCAAGGCGCTCGAGGAGAAGATGAACTCGCGCGAGACGGTGTGCACTTCGCGCAGTGACAAGGACTATGTGTCTGTGACGGAGGACGAGGCGGAGGAGTACCAGCATGAGGTCATCATTCCGATTATCACGCAGGGCGATGTGATTGGCGCAGTCGTGCTGTTGTCCGCCAAGGCGGGAGATGAGATGAATGAGGTGGAGATGAAGCTTGCGCAGTCGGCGGCAGGCTTTCTCGGAAAACAGATGGAACAGTGACAGATTCACTATTTTTTAAGGAAATGCATATGATAATCATAAAAAGCGAGGAGCTCGAACTATGGATTATTATAGTGCATTTCCTTTTTATATGGGATATCAGGGCTACGGGCAGTGGGCGCAGCCGGGAATCGTGCAGGAGGACAGGATACTCGAGGACCTTGAGTACCTCCAGCAGATGTACCCTACATATGCCAGGAAATACCAGGGTGCAGTGAGCAGCGTTGTCGACAAGATGGATTACGAGGGGAGCTTTATCTATGACCAGTATCCCGACAAGCTCACCATGCAGCGCATGGTTGAGAGCGTCATGGCGGTCATCCGGACAAACGAGGAATCGGTGGGCGAACTGCCGCAGGATCCGCAGGCCGTGGCGGGCAGCAGCATGACCGACAACACGCTCACGGAGAGGGCGCCGTGGCATGAGAAGGAGCCGTGGATCAGGGAGCTTGTCACCGTTTTGATGTACAATGACATACTGACGCGCAGGAGAAAGAGCCACAAAAGAAACAGGTATTATCAGTTTTGATTAAAAAAGTATGAATTGCATTGACTTATCGGTGGATATGAGGTTATAATAGTAGCATCGTGCAGCCGGGGCGTTAGCGGTGTCTTGTACCCACAATCCGCTATAGTGGGGGTGATAAACGACGGAGGGTCTGCGTTTGTGCAGCTGCCCTTTATAAGTGGCGTTGAAGTTTGGGTCTC
>CAMWOK010000063.1 GCA_947175845.1 uncultured Lachnospiraceae bacterium
CAGTCAGAGCCGTCAATGCCAGTACAGCTGTCAAAATCAGCGGAAAGTGAATCGGCTCCGCAGACGAATCCAGTATCACCAGTACAGCTGACAAAACCAACGGAAAGTGCATCGGAATCAACGACGCAGTTACAGCGGACAGAACCAGCACAAAACGCATTGACTCCGCAGTCGACTCCAATGTCGCCACTGCAGCCGCAAGTACTGCCACACGCACCAGCGATACCCATGCCGCAGCCAAATCCGGCAGGAATGTCAGTGCCGCCGCAGTCGTTCTCACAACAGCCGCCACTGCAGGCGCAAACGTTACCGCAACAGCCGCAGCAGTTTTACGCGTCCATGGACAATCAGCAGATGGGGCAAAATCCGATGGGATTTGGTCCGATGCAGGCTGTGCCGCCCATCCAGGGTGCGCCGGCAGCCAAACCTAAGAAGAATAAGACGGGCCTTATCGTGGGCGTCCTGTGTGCCGCCGCGGTGGTCATTGTCATCGGTGCAGGAGTGCTCCTTGCAAAGTCGCTTCTGGGGGGCAGTCCAAAGAAGCAGCTCGCAAAGGGGTTTGCGAACATGACAAGGGAGATGGCGGCCTATCAGAGCTCTGTCGCGCAGGATGTCGGTCTTGAGGAGTTTAACAGGCTCAAAAGTGAGAAACCGATACATACCGACATGAATTTTTCGCTTACAGACCCGGAAGAGACGGGCAGTTTCTCGAGCATTGATGTCGGTCTGGACGCTGTCACGGACTATCAGAATAAGGCCGCAGAGCTTGATGTGAGCGTGGGGGCATACGGATTTCACATGAATGTCGGCTCGGTTATCGCGGCGGACAATATGTTGTATGTCAGTGTGCCGCTTCTGTTTGAAGATACGGTGTACAGTCTGGATCTGACCAACCTGGGAAGCGCATTCAACGCGTCCGCGTGGTCGGAACTGATGGAGGTGACTCTGCCGGAGGAGTATTCTCCACTGCTGTTTGAAGATATCAAAACAGAGGATGTCCTAGAGGCTGGCAGGCAGAGTGAGTTGGCGCAGATTTTGGAGAAGCAGGACAGCATTCTGGAAAATTCCATGACGTTTGAGCAGATCCAGGCAAAGCGCGAGTTTGCGTTTGACGGAGCGTCCGGGGCGTTTGGCGGTGTGCGCGTCACGATTGACAAGGATGCGTACAATGCAGTGCTAGAGGGAGTGTGCGACGATATCCTTGCAAGCGATTTTTACGCGGATTATATGAAGGGATACCAGATGGCATACAGCGAGGGATTTGAGGCGTTTCAGGAGGATGCCGATGAGGCTGTCAGGCAGATCTTCTCTGTCCGCTTTGAGCAGGATTTTGTCCTTGATTTTTACCTCGACAAGAAAGGGCGTATCATCAATATGTCCACACCTTTTGATATCGCAGTCTCGAGCCAGTATGTAGAGATGGATTCCGTTGCGATAGACATTGATTTTTCAGGAAAGGAGCGCGCGCTCGACTGCATTGACGGAGGCATTTACGTGCAGGCCGGCGATGAGATCCTGTATATGGGAATCTCACGGACGGCGGACATTACAGAGGATTTTTACAGTGAGAATCTGACCCTGAGCATTCAGGACAACAACAGTGATGACGAGATTACATTCTGGTATGCGAATGAATGGGGGTATGCCGATCATACCTTTGACCTTAACATTTCCATGGAAGTGCCCGGAAGCAGTATGGGATTCACCGCGGACGGCGCATACACGGACATTGTGAAGGGGGAGGAGTACACCTTCCGGCTCAATCATGGCGCGCTCAAGATGGACGGAGAAGATTTTCTGCTGATGACCGGATCTGTCACGATGGAGCCGGGGGACAGCGTGGGCGATGTGCCTGAGAATGCTGTCAATATCCTTGAAATGAGTCAGTCAGAAATTATGGGACTGATATATGGAGCACTGTTTTGACGATATGAAAAAGAATAGAAAAATTACCTGGTTACAAATGGAATACCGGAGGGCGCATGTCATGCTGCCCTCCATTTTGCACAGGGCAATGATACTGGCGGCTGTGTGTCTGGCGGCGGCCGGTGTGATTGCTTTTTGTGTAGGCGTTTTTCAGGGGAAGAATCCCGACCGGCAGAAGCTCAGGATAGGATACACGGCACAGGAGAACAAAATGACAAATCTGGCAGTCGCGTACGTGCAGGGCATGGAGTCCTTTCAGAGTCTCTGCAGCCTGGAGGCGGTCGCGGAGCAGGAGGGAAAACAGATGCTGGAAAGCGGGGAGCTGTCCGCGCTGGTCGTGCTCCCGGAGGATGTCGTCAACGAGATTCTCTCCGGAAGCAACACGCCTGCTACACTGTACCTGCCGGGAGAAGGCGGGCGCGCTGCTTCCGGCGGTGCGGGGGCTGTGGGCAGCCTGCTCTTCGAGGAGCTGGCCGCGGCGGCGATGGGGATGCTCGGCACCGCGCAGGCGGAGATCTATGCGTCGGGCGCGCTGCTGCAAAAGCTCGCAGAAACGTACGGTGCGGAGGCTGTGCTGTCGGGGAATGACATACTGCAGGGGATGTATGATGACATCAACCAGTTCAATCTTGCGGCCGCGGCGGGCAGGGAAGCACAGTTTCAGGTCAAGACACTGTCACTGACGGAGAATGATACGTATGCCGTCTACTATGGAAGTGCATTTTTGACGGTGTATGTGATGCTGGGCGGCCTTTTTCTGGGCGGTTATTGTAAGCGCAGCAGTTTGCAGCAGACGATGGCGGACCGGCGCGTCGGCGTCGGGTACGCTGTGCAGCTTGGCGCGCGATGCCTTTCCGGGGCGCGGCTGATGCTGGTGGTGACGCTGCTGCCGTTTCTGGCATTTGTGATACCGCAGGTGCGGGAGGTGCTGTCAGTCGCCATCTCATTCAAAGGGATGTTTTGCCTGATTTTCATCATCTATTTTATGACCATTTACTACATGTTTCTGTATCAGATTGTGGAGAAGCGTGAGTCGGCGCTGGTGGTCATAGGCGCAGCAGCCGTGATACAGGCGTATCTGTCGGGCTGCCTGATTCCGTCGGTGCTGCTGCCAGGGGCGGTCCGGGCGGTTGGCAGGCTCCTGCCGTCGTCGATGGTCAAACAGGGATTTACCATTCTGTTTACAGGCAATGATCAGGCGTTTTCCTATGTGGCGGCCGGGCTTTTTGCGTGGGGAGCGTTCCTGTATCTGTGCACGGTGCTGTCCATGCGTCTTGGGGAGCGGAACCGGTCTGCCGCGGACAGACTGCAGGCGTCTGCCGGGACGTACCGCATTCCATCTCTTTGCATGGTGCTGCTGCGGCGCCTGCTGCGCAGAAAGAGCATGTGGTTCAGCCTTGGTTTTGTCGCGGTGCTGTCCGCGGTCATCCTGCAGATGGAACAGCGATCGGACATTCAAATCCGCGCGGCGGTCTACGACGCGTCAGGAGAATACGAAGCGCTGCTGGGCGCGTATGAAGGCGTGGTTGCGTTTGAGCTGTGCGGCAGTGACGAGGCTGTGCGCCGCGCGGTGCTGCGGGGCGAAGCTGAGTGCGGTTATGTGCTTCCGGAAACGCTGGGGGAGGACATGAAGGCCCTGCGCGCAAAGCGGGAGATTCTTGTGTATCAGCGCGCGGACGCGGTGGCGGTGCCCGTCGTGAACGAGATATTGTTCGAGCGGATTTTCCGCAGGGTGTCCTTTGACTGGTTTGCGGACTACCTTGCACAACAGCCTGCCGTGACGGCGTCGGGAGTGGATGCAAAGGCGCTGAGGGCGCTGGCGGCGGAGTGCTTTGACGGGGAGCTTCTGGCAGGCACGACCTTCCGCCTGGAAATACGGCGGCTCGATACCCGGGATGCAGGTGCGCCGCCGCAGGACAGCGCTGAGCAGGACGCGCGTCAGAGAACCATGTATCCGGTGTATCTGGTCGCCGCTGCCGCGGTGGGATTGTGTGTGCTGCAGGGCGCCGTGCAGGTGGTGACAGATGTGCGGGACAAGAATTTTTATAAGCGCAGCCGCCTGGCGGTGTCCGCGCTCACGCTGCTTTTGCCGACGGCGCTGGGACTGCTGTGCGCGCTGGTGATTCTGGGCACGGCGCGGTGGTAGCAGTACGAGTTTATTATGTCTGCAGGGATGTTAGCAGTGTTGATTTATTGTCGGAAGATTAGATGCGCCAAGAAGGGGTATGGGCGTGTGACATGTATTGACCCATGAAGAAATACGACTAATCCTATTGACTTTCTAGGAAATAAGTGCTATAAATGAACTATGTAAAACGGCAGCACGAAAGCGCAGGAATAGTTCGGGAAATTATTCCGGGAAATGCAGGAACAGGGGGCAAATATGATCCTATCGACAAAGGGGCGCTATGCCCTGCGGATTATGCTGGACCTTGCGGGCCACATAGGACAGACGGTCAAATTAAAAGATATCGCGTCCAGACAAGAGATATCTGAGAAATATATGGAGCAGATTATCGCGGTGCTGAACAGGGCGGGGTACGTGCGGAGCACCCGCGGTGCGCAGGGCGGATACCAGCTTGTGCGGCCGCCGCAGGACTACACGGTCGGCATGATTCTCCGGCTGACAGAAGGGTCGCTTGCGCCTGTGGAGTGCCTTGCCGGGAACGCACCAGCCTGCGAGCGGGAGAGCAGATGTGCGACCGTCGAGCTGTACCGGCGCATGTATGAGGCGGTGAACAGCGTTATCGACACGACCACGCTGCAGGATCTGGTCGATACCGAGCACAAAAAAACTGTGGACAATCCATTACAATAGACTCTCCGAGTCTTGTACCGAATGAGGAGTGATTAAATTATGATATATCTGGACAATGCGGCGACGACGAGGATGCCGGAGGACGTATTCGAGGCAATGAAGCCGTATTTCTGTGAACAGTATGCCAACCCGTCCGCAATCTACAGCTTTGCGGGCGGCGCGGCGCGGGCGGTGGACGCCGCCCGCAGAACCATTGCCGCGTCTATCGGGGCTGAGCCCGGCGAGATCTACTTTACCGCGGGCGGCAGCGAGTCCGACAACTGGGCGGTGAAGGCGGCGGCACAGAGCTGCCAGAACAAAGGAAAGCACATCATCACCTCCACAATCGAGCACCACGCGGTGCTGCACACCTGCCAGGCACTTGAGAAGCAGGGGTATGAGGTCACGTATGTGAATGTGGACGAGTGCGGAGTGATAAAGCTTGACGAGCTTGCGGCTGCAATCCGGCTCGACACTGTGCTTATCACAGTGATGACGGCAAACAACGAGATAGGGACGATACAGCCGATAGCGGAGATTGGAGCGCTCGCCAGAAAGAACGGGATCCTGTTTCACACGGACGCGGTGCAGGCATACGGGCATATCCCGCTGGATGTGGATGCGTGCAATATCGACATGCTCAGCGCCAGCGGCCACAAGTTTCATGGCCCCAAGGGCGTCGGGTTTCTCTACATCCGCAAGGGGGTGCGCGTGGGCGCATTTGTGCACGGCGGCGCACAGGAGCGCGCACGGCGGGCAGGAACGCTCAACACACCGGGGATTGTGGGGATGGGAACCGCGGCGGCGCGGGCGGTGGACGGCCTTGCAGCGCGCATGGAAAAGGAGACTGCGCTGCGGGATTACCTGATACAAAAGGTGCTTGAAAAGGTGCCTTACAGCAGGCTCAACGGCCATGCGGCGGACAGGCTTCCAAACAATGCGAATTTCTGTTTTCGTTTTATAGAAGGCGAGTCGCTGCTGATCCTGCTCGACCAGGAAGGCATCTGTGCATCCTCGGGTTCCGCGTGCACGTCTGGATCGCTCGACCCGTCCCATGTGCTGCTTGCGATCGGACTGCCGCACGAGATCGCACACGGCTCCCTGCGGCTGACCCTCTCGGAGGAGAATACGCGGGAAGAGATTGATTTCACGGTGGATGCGATAAAAAAGATTGTGGAGCGGCTGCGTTCGATGTCGCCGCTCTATGAGGATTTTGTGAAGGAGGGCAGAGCGGCAAATGTACAGTGAGAAAGTGATGGACCATTTTAACAATCCGCGCAATGTAGGAGAGCTGGAAAACCCAAGCGGGGTGGGAACCGTCGGAAACGCAAAGTGCGGGGATATCATGCGCATGTATCTCGACATCGACGGGAACGGCATCATACAGGAGGCGCGGTTCAAGACCTTCGGCTGCGGCGCGGCGGTTGCGACCAGCAGCATGGCGACGGAGCTTGTGAAGGGAAAGACGATACAGCAGGCGCTTGCTGTGACCAACAGGGCGGTCATGGAGGCGCTCGACGGACTGCCGCCCGCCAAGGTGCACTGCTCCCTGCTCGCGGAGGAGGCAATCCACGCCGCGCTGTGGGATTACGCGCAGAAGCACGGCATTGTGATAGAAGGGCTCGAGAAGCCCGTCAGCGATATCGAGGAAAAGACGCAGGAAGAGGAGTATTCATAACTGTATCAGAGGCTGCCGGCATGATCATGTCCCGGCAGCCTTTTTGTGCACCGTCCTGTGCAATGGAACGATATTGCTATCCCCATTCAGTTTCACAGTCAATTTGGAAGTTCTGTTGAAACGGCAACATATTTTTCACAAAAATTACATAAAATTTATTGATAACCATGACAATATGCACTATACTATTACTTATATGAGTCTGCCGGACTGATAGCAGGTCCGCTGGCTGGATTTTTGGATAAAAATTTTGTCAGATGTGCACAATCGGCGGCAGATTCTGTCGGAAAAAGGTTTCGACAGAGCATAATAGTATATAGGAGGACAAGCGATGAAGTATGTAATCTTGGGCGGTGTGGCAGCCGGGACCAAAGCTGCTGCGAAGCTGAAACGTCTCGACAGGCAGGCTGAGGTCGAAATTTTTACAAAGAGTACGGATATCTCCTACGCGGGCTGCGGACTGCCGTACTATATCGGCGGCGACATTGCCACGCGGGAGGAGCTGATTGTGAACTCGCCGGAGAAGTACGCCGGGCTCACCGGAGCGAAGGTGCAGACCGGCTGTGAGGCAGTCGGCGTTGACAGCGGCAAAAAGCAGGTGTCCATCCGCCGCGCGGACGGAAGCGTTTTTTCTGAGGCTTACGACAAGCTGATTATTGCGACGGGCGCAGCGCCCTTCGTGCCGCCGGTGGAGGGAACGGGACTCGCCGGGGCATTCTGCGTGCGCACGCCGGACGACGCGGTTGCTATCCGCGCGTATGCGGAGGCGAACAACTGCCGCCGTGCGGTGGTCTGCGGTGCGGGCTTTATCGGGCTAGAGGTTGCAGAGAACCTCGCGGCCATGCACATGGAAGTCACCGTGATCGACGCGGCGTCACAGATTATGCCAAACGCGTTTGACGCGGATATGGCAGGGTACGCAAAGCGCCAGCTCAAGGCGGGCGGAATGCGTGTGCTCACGTCGGTGAGCCTCAAAGGAATCAACGGCGGCGCCCATGTCGAGAGCGTTGAGACCGACAACGGCACGCTCCCGGCGGATATTGTGATTCTCGCGATTGGCGTGCGCCCGGCGACGGCATTTTTGAACGACTCAGGAATTGAACTGTTCAAGGGCACGGTGGTTGTGGATGAGAATATGCAGACCAACATTCCGGATATCTATGCGGTTGGCGACTGTGCCATGGTCAGAAATGCAGTGACCGGCAAACCGCAGTGGTCCGCGATGGGCTCCACGGCAAATCTCGCGGCCCGCTCCATGGCAAAGAGGCTGTACGAGCAGGGAAGCGGGTACGGCGGATGCCTCGGCACGGGTGTTGTGCGTCTCCTCCCCACGTTAAACGGCGGCAGGACGGGTCTCACCCAGGAGCAGGCGGAGGCGGCAGGTATCGAGGCGACGTCCGCAACGTGCGTTCTCGACGACAAGGCGCACTACTATCCGGGCGCGTCCTCCTTTATCGTCAAGCTGACTGCCGAGACGAAGAGCCGCAGAATCTTAGGCATCCAGGTATTCGGCGCAGGCGCGGTCGACAAGATGGTCGACATCGCAGTGACCGGCATCTATCAGGGGATGAAGCTGGATGACTTTGACACGATGGATTTTGCCTACGCTCCGCCGTTCTCCACGGCAATCCATCCGTTTGTGACAGCGTGCTACATATTGGAAAACAAGATAGACGGCGTGCTCGACAGCATGAGTCCGTCAGAGTACGCTTCCGGCGCTGCCAGGGACTACACTGTGCTGGATGTGCAGCCTGCGCCCGCCATTCCAAACGCGCGCTGGGTAAACCTCTCGCAGGTGACAGAGCCGCTCGAGGGGCTTGACAAGGATGCGAAGCTGCTGCTTGTGTGCGCGAAGGGCAAGCGAGGATATTTCCTGCAAAACCGCCTCAAGGCGCTCGGATACACCAACACGCGCGTGCTCGAGGGCGGCGTCACATTCAACGAAGTGCGCGTGCCGCGCAACGGAAAGAAGCTCTCCCCCGAGGATATCAAGCGCGTGAAAGGTCTTGGATGCCTGCAGGATAAGCGCTATGACGACGTGTTCAATGTGCGCGTGATCACGAGAAACGGCAAGATTACGGCGGAGGAACAGAAGAAAATAGCGGAGGCTGCAGAGCGGTTCGGCTCGGGCGAGGTGACTATGACCACGCGCCTCACACTGGAAATCCAGGGTGTTCAGTATGACCGCATCGACGATCTGCGGGAATTTTTGTCGGAGGCCGGGCTTGAGACTGGCGGAACCGGGTCGAAAGTGCGCCCTGTGGTATCCTGCAAGGGAACGACATGCCAGTACGGTCTGATCGACACCTTCGGGCTATCACAGAAGCTGCATGAGCTGTACTATAAAGGATTCAACAGCGTGGCGCTGCCGCACAAGTTCAAGATCGCAGTCGGCGGCTGCCCGAACAACTGTGTGAAACCGGATCTGAACGATCTCGGGATCATCGGACAGCGCGTGCCGGAGATCGACCTGTCGAAGTGCCATGGCTGCAAGGTGTGCCAGGTTGAGAACGGCTGCCCGATCCATGTGGCGCAGATGGAGGATGGGAAGATCTGCATTGACTCCAAGGCGTGCAACCACTGCGGCAGATGTATCGGAAAATGTCCGTTCGGCGCGGTGAACGAGTCCGCTGTGGGCTACCGCATTTATGTCGGCGGTCGCTGGGGAAAGAAAGTGGCGCAGGGGCATATGCTGGATAAACTGTTCACCACGGAGGAGGAAGTGATCGACATGGCGGAGCGCGCGATTCTGTTTTTCCGCGACGAGGGAATCTCCGGGGAGCGCTTTGCAGACACGATCGACCGCCTCGGCTTCGACTATGTGCAGGATAAGCTGTTAAACAGCAGGATTGACCGCGAGCAGGTTCTGAAAAAGACTGTCGTAGGCGGCGCAACCTGTTAGAAAATAAAACCAAAAGGAAATGGCATCCGTTTTGATGCAGAAATTAGGAGGAACAAGACAATGAACAAAAAACGCAACATTGTGGTAGGACAGTCAGGAGGCCCCACATCGGTGATTAACTCCAGCCTCGCAGGCGTGTACAAGACCGCGAAAGAGAGAGGATTCCACAAAGTGTACGGAATGCTGCACGGGATTCAGGGATTTCTGGAGGAGGAGTATGTGGACCTGTCCACACAGATTCATTCGGATATGGATATCGAACTCCTGAAGAGAACGCCCTCTGCGTTTCTGGGCTCCTGCCGCTTTAAGCTGCCGGAGATTCACGAGAATCCGGATATCTACGACAAGATTTTCCATATTCTTGAGAAGCTGGATATTGAGACATTTATTTATATCGGCGGCAATGACTCCATGGACACAATCAAAAAGCTGTCCGACTACGCGATACTCAAGGGCCACTCACAGAAGTTCCTCGGAGTGCCAAAGACCATCGACAACGACCTTGCGCTCACCGATCACACCCCGGGATTTGGAAGCGCGGCGAAGTACATTGCGGCTTCCACAAAGGAGGTTATCCGCGATGCACTCGGTCTGACATACCACAAAGAAATGATAACTGTCATTGAGGTGATGGGCCGCAATGCCGGGTGGCTGACGGGTGCGACAGCGCTCGCAAAGACTGAGGAGTGCGACGGGCCTGACCTGATTTATCTGCCCGAGGTTCCGTTTGAGATTGACAAGTTCCTCAAAAAGGTGCAGGAGCTGCTCAAGAAGAAGGAATCCATCGTCGTAGCGGTTTCCGAGGGCATCAAGCTCCCGGACGGCAGATATGTCTGCGAACTGTCCGGCGGGGGTGACTACGTGGATGCGTTCGGGCACAAGCAGCTTCAGGGAACAGCCGCTTATCTGGCCGGCTATCTGGGGGCGGAGATCGGCTGCAAGACAAGAAGTATCGAGTTCTCGACCCTGCAAAGAAGCGCATCCCACATGGCATCGCGCGTGGACGTGAACGAGGCGTTTATGGTGGGCGGCGCCGCGGTGAAGGCAGCTGACGAGGGAGATACCGGCAAGATGGTTGTCATTGACCGCGTGTCGGATGATCCGTACATGAGTGCGGCGGGCATCTATGATGTACACCGCATCGCAAACAATGAGAAGGTTGTTCCGAGAAACTGGGTAAATAAGGAAGGCAATTATGTGACAGACGAGTTTATCAACTACATAGAACCGTTGATTCAGGGCGATTATCAGCCATTTATGGTCAACGGTCTTCCGCAGCATCTGGTTCTCAAGAAGAAATAAAACTGGGCTGGGCGTATGAGGCATAACTGTTTCATACGCCTTTGCTTTCCATAGTGCATTGACGCATGTATACAGCAGGTAGTATAATATTACTGAAAAGATGCAAAAACGATTGGGAACGGACAGACGCAAGATGGGAGAAAGTTTATGAAAAGAAAGAAAGCGTTGCAGGATATTATAATTGTGGTGTTGCTGTTGGTGGCTGTGGTCATCTTGTTTTGCTGGTACACAGCGCAGAACAGCGTTCGCACGGAGCAGCGGAACAGGAGCTATGCGGCGGATTCCGCGCGCCAGACCATGACGCGCATCAACGAGGAGATGAACAATGCGCTGGCGCTGATTACTACCTACGCGCACTTTGTCGGCGAGGGTCTGGATGAACCCGTTATTGACGAGAAGCTTTTGAAGGAGATCGAACATAACGCGCTGTTTGACGCAGTGCTTTTTACAGATCCGTCCGGTGTCAACCACACTTCTGACGGGCGCACTTCAGATGCGTCTGACCGGGACTATTATCAGAAAGGAATGCGGGGAGAGAGCGGCATTGCCGTCATACTGGACTCTTATTTTTTTAATGAGACAATGGTGAGCTTCTATGCGCCGGTGCGGTATCAGGGCGAGATTATCGGCGTGCTGCGGGGATCGTATCTGGCGGAGGAATACCTCAAGGATATGCTGACCACCACCTACTTCGGTGAGGCGGCGGACGTGTATCTGTGCATGTCAAACGGCAGGGCGATCGCAAGCTCCAACGGCAACGTTTATGAGGAGGACCTGATCGACATGCTGGTGAAGGATAAGGTTATCGACAGCCAGGCGGCCAGGGAAGCAAAGGGAATCTTTGCGCACGGCGGAGAGGGTTCCTTTATCTGTGAGCAGGGTTACAAGACGGACAACATCTGTGCGACGCATCTGTCCAATCACGATTTTGTGCTGGTGCAGACCTTTCCAAAGAGTGTGACACAGCGCATGATCATGGATGAAAATATTGTGGGCATTCAGCTGGAAATCATGCTGATTGTGCTGTTTGCATTCTACATCGTCACGCTGATTATCCGTGCGGGGCGCGAGAAGAAGCGGCTCGAGAATGAAAACAGGGAGATGGGATACATCATCAAGGGGATCACGACCCTGTTTGAGCGGTTTGCCATGGTTGACTTTGAGACGGGCACTTACCAGTATCTGGCGGGTACGCGCGCTGAGGACAGCATGATCAACACGTTCGGCCAGTATGAGAATCTGGCAGAGCATTTGTGTTCCATCATCATTGACGAGGAGGACCGCGGGGCGTTTGCCAAAGCGATCGACAAGGACGCACTGGTCCAGGCGCTCACGGAACAGAGCGATGTGCGCTTAGAGCGCCATGTGCTCCGTGACGGCTCTCCGGAGTGGGAGCACATGAATATTATCTGTCTGGAGAGAAAGAACGGCGTGGCGGTCAAGGCGCTGATTATCCGCCAGAACATCACGGAGGTGAAGGAGAGGGAGCTTCACATCCAGGAGCAGATGTTCCTGGCAAGCCGCAAGGAGCGGCAGTACCAGATTGCGATCATGTCCAACT
>CAMWOK010000064.1 GCA_947175845.1 uncultured Lachnospiraceae bacterium
ATCGCGCAAAATGGGACGTACAGATGGCAGGAATGATTTTTCAAACACGCTCTAGAGCGTATTTGAAAATTGATTTCCCTGAGATGCACGTCACAATTTGCAAGAGATCGTTGCGAAACACAAAGATGGCATTGTGAAACCTCTTGGAACTATGGTATCATAGACTTGCAAACAACACTGCAAAAAGCAAAGGAGGGCCCCGAACATGAACTATCGTACTCTTGGAAACACGGGATTGAAGGTCAGCGAGATCGGTCTTGGCGGCGAGTGGCTGGAACGCCACAGCACAGAGGAGGTAAAGGCGGTCATTGACCACTGCGCGCAGGCGGGCATCAACATCCTCGACTGCTGGATGTCCGAGCCGAATGTGCGATCGAACATCGGCGCGGCGATCGCAGGACAGCGCGAGCGCTGGATTATCCAGGGACATATCGGTTCCACCTGGCAGGATGGCCAGTACGTGCGCACACGCGAGCCAAAAAAGGTGCGGGAGGCATTTGAAGATCTGCTAAAACGTATGCGCACGGACTACATCGACCTCGGAATGATTCACTTTGTGGACGAGACCGCAGAGTTTCACAAAATTATGGAGGGCAGCGCATTTCTCACATACGTCCGGGATTTGAAAGAAAAGGGCACCATCCGCCACATCGGACTGAGCACCCACAACCCGGATGTCGCAAAGTGCGCAGCCCAGAGCGGCATCATAGAAATGATTCTCTTCTCGGTCAATCCCGCCTTCGACATGCTTCCGGCGACCGAGGATCTGAACGAATATTTTCAGGAAGAATATGCGGAGCATCTCGGTGGAATCACACCACAGCGCGCAGAATTGTACCAGCTCTGCGCGCAGAACGGCGTCGGCATCACCGTGATGAAGGGCTACGCCGGAGGGCGGCTGTTCTCCGCGAAGGACTCTCCGTTCGGCGTGGCGCTGACTCCGGTTCAATGCCTGCACTACGCACTGACGCGCCCGGCTGTCGCCAGCGTCATGGTCGGCTTTGACACAACCGCGCACGTCGATGCCGCCGTCGCCTACGAGACGGCATCCGCGGCGGAGAAGGACTATGCCACCGTGCTAGCAAATGCGCCGCGCCATGCCTATGTCGGTCAGTGCACTTACTGCGGGCACTGCGCGCCGTGCCCGTCAGGAATTGATATCGCAATGGTGAACAAGCTGTATGACTTAGCGGCGATGCAGGACACTGTGCCGCCGACCGTCCGCGCCCACTATGAAGGGCTGGCTGCGCACGCCTCCGACTGTATTAAATGCGGCGGATGTGAGCAGCGCTGTCCGTTTGGCGTACACGTCGTCGAGCGGATGCAGGCTGCCGCAGAGCGGTTCTGATTTACACCATAGTCCGTTCGTCTGCAAGGGGCATGAAAAAAGAATCGCTTACTCTGCCACGCGCAGCTGTTCGATGATGCTGCCCCTGTGAAAGAATCTGAGCGCTAAAACAGGGACAGCCACGGACACTCCCAGCAGGACCACACTGACTGCCAGCGCAGGCAGCAGCGTGAAGTGAAAGGTAAACATCCACATGGAGCCGAGAATGCCCCGAACCAGCGTCAGGTTCAAAAGCACTGACAGCACCACGCCCAGCAGACTGGCCAGCAGCGCATATAAAACGCTCTCGCAGACCATCATTTTCGTGAGCTGGCGGCGCGTCATGCCGATACTCTGCATCGTCGCAAATTCATGCCGGCGGGTCAGAATAGTCGTGATCAGCGTATCAATCAGATTGAGCACCCCCGCAAAACCAAAAATGATTCCTGTCAACCCGCCCACAAAGTGGATCATGGTCTGGGTCTTGCGCGCCTCCTCCCGCGCCGACTGTGATGTCAGAAAACTGACATTTGTGTCAACATTCGTCGTGTAATCTTCCAGAAAACGCGTCATCTCTGCCCGTTGATCCTCCGCAACATTGAAGGCATACTTGTAGATTGTCGGCGTGTCGTACAGTTCTTTGTAAATGCCGGCAGGCAGATAGAGAAACAAACCGTCTCCACCGACCCTGTAGGGGCCATTGCAGGTATATCCGATCTCGATATCATCCCCATTGAGGGCGGCTTTTGCAAGAACCGGCAGCTCGCGAAACAGGCGCCCGTCTTTATAGACCCTGATAACCTGCCCAACCTCCACAAAATCCAGCACGTCAATCGGCGTCATGCTGACCCGCTCGACATTGACTCCGACGAGGATTCCCTCCCCCGCTGCCATTTTCTCATAGAGTACATGGGCATCTGTCTCTCCCTCCCACAGATCCATTCTGGCGATCGCGCGCTCCTCCATGCCGTAGACATTACAAATCGGGCGCCCGTCCGCACCAAGACCAAACGACATTCCATCGCTGTCCACTCCAAAGTCCAGTACGCTGTCCGGTCTCACATAAGTTGCGCCCGTCAGTTCCCGCCCAAAATCATAGGTCACATCGGTATCCTCAACCGTATTTTTATACACCCAGGCTCCCTCCGTGACACCGGGCCGGCTCACAACCGCTTCCACAGCCTGCGCGCTCAGGGCATCCTCCCGGAGCGCAAAGCCCTTGATGAGATTCGAGCTGGCCGCATTGGTTATGGCAAAATCCGTGCGAATCACATATGCCACCTGCTTTTCTATATCCAGGCTGGCCGATATGGTTCCGACACAGTTCATCAGCAGAACGCACAACATAAGCGACACTGTGATAAAGGCACTGCGCCGCCGGTTCCGCCCCAGATTGACCCACGCGAGCCGCAAAATGCCAGCGCCGACAGCACGCCGCCTCTTTGCGCGCCCGCCTGCACTGCCCTCAACATAGCGAAACGCCTCGATCGGCGGAATGTCCGCCGCCATTCGAACCGGCTTGCGGGTGCTTAAGAACACCGTCAGCGCCGACAGCGATGCAGCCACCCAGAAAATGGCGGGGCTTGGGGCCACCTTTGTCGGCATCGTTTCATAGCCGTACGAATTTGCCCGCATAATAAACGGCAGCGCAGTTTGGCCGATCAGAAATCCCACTGCCAGCCCCAGCGGAATACCGACGCCGGAGAGCCAGACCGCCTGCCGGTTGATGAGTCCCTTAATCTGGCGCCTGCTCATGCCTATCGTGCGGTACAGCCCATAACGACGGATTTCCTGCATCACAGCGATGTCAAACACGTTGTAAATCAGCAGATATCCGCAGAAGAGAAACAACAGGACAAACAGCACAGCCATAGCCGTCACTTTAAAGTCAGGATTCTGATGCGTCGTGCTGTTTATCACTGCCGGAAGATAGTTGTCCGCATCCATATCGTGCGGATTGCCGCCCAGCAGTACTGACAGGTTCTGCATCTTTTCCTGCAATCCCGCAAAACGCACCGCCGTGAAGTCAGACCAGTATGTTCCTGCCATCTCCCGGTCTTCTCTGTATGTGTACGCAAACAGCTCCCTGTGCGCCTCCCGAAATGCGGTTCCGGCCCACATCACACTCAGCTGATCGCTGACGGACTCATACCAGCCGGATACCACCATAGGCAGCTGATACGTCTCACCGTGGGCGGTAAAGACGAGCGTCACCTCCGCACCGATCACAGGCTCCACGCCCAGATCTCTCAGCGCTCTGTCCGAAGCCACAATCTCGTTTTCCGCTCTCGGCACACTGCCATGCCCTGGCATACAGAAGGTAAGTTCCGCCTGGGTTTCATCCAGCACATCAAACTCAACTGTGTGATGTACTGTGTTCGTCAAAAATGCCACCGGCATACGCAGGCCGGCTTTTTCCACAAAATCAGCCTGCCGCATTGCCTCGAACTGTTCCGCTGTCATATTTCGAAAATCACCGTCCGATTTACTGCCCTTTTGCATCTGCATGGCAAGCGTCATGGACTGCGTGGTGCCCACCCCGATCGTCGTGACAGCTGTGAACAGAACGGTGGTCAGCATGATGGCCAGCACCGCGATCACATTGCGGACCCTGCTGGCCGCGAAACTGCGTTTTGCAAGGATTCTCAACATTTCCCTCATAAGTGTATCCCCTCCCAGAATTCTTTCTGACAAGATTATCGCACACCAATGTCACAGAAATGGTACAGAAAAGGTACATTTTTGTACCATTTTCATTTTTACATATCCGCATATGGTTCCTTATTTCACGACACGGCCGTCCTTGAGACACACCACATTGTCCGCAAATTTTGCTGCCGGGTTGCTTTTTAACAGGCAATCTCTTATAATGAATGGGAACTTTCAGACAAAAAGGAGGCAGCGTTCATGCTATCCAAACTGCAGTTCCCAAACAGAATTTTCCGACCGGAAGGAGGTTTATCATGCAGCATTATCAGAAAATAACAACAGGGCTGGCTCTTCTGCCGCTTGTGCTCTCGCTCACTTCCTGTCAGGCACCTCCCACAGCGCAGCCTGCACCGGAAGCTTCTCCCACAGAAGAAACTTCGCTCTGCACCTATACAGGCATACAGACCGACATCACAGAACACGACGCGTCGTACCCGCACTATGCCGCGCTGAAAACCTATCTGGACGAAAAGCAGTTTGCGCTGCTGCGGCTCGCCCATATCGGGGAACCGCATATCTTTGAGGGCTGTGAAACGCAGGACTGGCAGTGGGAGGACTGGGAGCTGGTATTGCAGTATCTGAACAATCCATCTGCCTCTGACCAGGGCTACGGAAAGGCTGATTTTGACAACGACGGGACAGCTGAGCTGATCCACCGCACAGTTTCTGACAACCGGCAGATCGCAGTAACCGTTTACCAGCTCGACGAGAAGTCCGAACAGATTGCGGGCACGTACAGCCTGGCCGAGCTGCTTGCGGATACCGCCTTGCAGGACTACGCGCTGCAGCAGCTGTGGTTTCAACAGTTTGGCACAGACATCGTGACCTTCCGCCTGTTTCGAAAAGAAGGGACAGAAGCGTTTGTGCTGCTCAGTGATCGGATAACCCTGTCAGGCGGTCACATAACCTGCTCCCGGCTTGAAACGCGGGCGCTGACCGTCATGACAGAACCGTCTGAAAACATGGCGCAGACAATTGATGCAGATATTTTTTGCTGCCGCATTTTGGATCTGACAGCGGGGGACGAAGAAGCCTCGCTGACCCTGGGGGTGGAACAGCTCGACACCTTCCAGAAAACGCGGTCGTTTACACCCAGCTCTAAGACCTTGGCACTCCCAGAAGAGCTTCTTGCGGGGATCACCGACACGCTCAAGGACGCACAGCGCTACAGCCATGCGTGGGATACCCCGGAGGATATCGGCATCCTGGCAGAATACGCAGACACAGCGCACCAGCTCGGATTTGCGCAGGTGCGCGCATATCTGGACAGCGCTTTTCCCGATTGCTATGACAGCAGCAATCTGTCGGCCGCCTATCTGACTGACCTCAATCAGGATGGATGCGAGGAGCTGATCCTGTCCTACGTGCAGAATGAACTATATCCCTATGTAGATATCTGGCAGAAGCAGGAAGACGGCACAGCCAGACAGCTGTACCATATCACGGACGTGTTTGAGTCTGCGGCACTGCTCAATTATCAGGGAACGCCCTATTATATGACCAGGCACCGCGAATACTACACGCTTGCCCCCGCAGCAATCACGCTCTACTGTGCCGGGGCAGACGGCACTTTGACACGCTATGATACCGCAGTGTATGACGTCGATACGACAAGACGCTGGACGCAGACTTACCGCAGTCCCGCGCTGGACGCCTCCCTGGAACAGCAGCTCTGTGCCTATATAGAAGGGATTCAGCAGGAACTTGAAGAAAAAACGGTCTTTTCCGAATACGAACTGATTGACGGCAGTGCCGAAGTTCCCTGCAAGGAGTCCGACGCCGCTTTCCTGCAGGATGCCTTTCCCGTCGAGTACTACTACGGGCAGGTATGCAATGTTGTGGATTTCGACAATGACGGCGCGCTGGAATATGTGAAAAAACAGGCATGCTGGCCCGCAGACGAGCGCAAAACCGCACTCTATATGACCCATTATTTCTACAAAAAATACGATTCCCATATGCGCGAACTCAACGTGTTGTTCCCCGGCATGGGCAGTCCCGATCCGGCATCATCCGGGGAAGTGGTTGATCAGCTGCCCGTCCAGCTCTGGTTTGAGACGTTTGACCAGAAGGTTTACACCTTCTATCTGACACGGATTGCGCACAGTTCCGACTATTTTCTGCAGGTCAGCCTGATTGAAGGCGAACATCTGCAGCCGCTGCTGCAGTATCTTCTGATCGCGGATAAATATTTCAGCTGCGAGGAGGGCGCAGAGGACATGTCTACACTTGAAAAATGAGAAATGAAGTGATAAAATAATTTCTGCATACAATAAACAATTCGGAGAATGCCGTCATGAAATGGGGAAAATGCGACATTTTCCAATTTTAGGGGGAATCTTATGAAATTTCTGGCAAATCTCAAACTCGCCACTCGTATCAGCATTCTCACCACTATCATCACGTTCTCGGGACTGCTGCTGCTCTGGTTTATCGTGTCCGGCCGCGTCGCCTCCATGGTGGAAGGCAACATCACCAATCAGATGACCGACGCCGTGGAATCCCGGGCATCCATCATCAACGACTATGTGACTTCCGCGGAGGAATACATGACCGCCTTTGCACTTGGCAGCGAGGTTCATGAACTCCTCGAAAATCCAGACAGCCCTGCGCTGCTGTCGACAGCCCAGAAGTACACCGAAGATTTTGCTGCAGTCAAGGGCATCTTCGAGGGCCTGTATATCGCCACGCCCTCCACCTATGTGCTGACACACACCTCGCCGCAGGCGATCGGCATCACCACGCGAAGCGGCGATTCTCTGGACGAATTTCACAATACAATTCTGGCTCAGCCGCAGCTGACCAATCTGGGCATCATGAAATCTCCGGGAACCGGAAGCATGATTCTCTCCATGTACTATCCCATCTTTGACGGGGAGGACTGTCTTGGATATGTCGGCGCAGGCGTCTACGCCAGCCAGCTGATGGACGCCCTGCTCAACCTGAATATCGAGGGGCTTCCAAACAGCGAATATGTATTCCTGAACGTCGAAACGGGAATGTACTTATATCACGAGGACGAATCTTACCTCAACACACAGACAGCCGACCAGGGCTATCAGGAAATCCTGCGCCGCATCAAAGCGGACGGCAGCACGCAGGCAGGCACTTACTCCTACGTGGATGAAAGCGGCATCGAACAGCTGGTTGTCTACAAGTACCTCAAAGACCGCAACTGGGTGTTTATGGTGCGCGACGACGCTGCGGAGGTCTACCAGGAAGTGGAGACTATCCGGTCCACCGTGGGGATTCTGTGCGCAAGCGTGGGCGTGTTCGTCGTCCTTGTGACACTGTTCATCCTGTTTCTGGAAGGCAGGGAACTCATGGTCATGGAACATGCCATCGAGCGCCTCGGCAGGCTGGAATTGTCCGCCGATCAGGAACTGACCGCCTTTTACGGCAGGAAGGACGAGATTGGCCTGATTGCACAGACGATTCACCATGTCTGCAGCTGTCTGCGCAAGACGATCGACGACATCGGACGAATCCTGGGCGAGATGGCGGACGGCAACATTGCCGTCGACGTCTCCATGAACGAGCCTTACTATATTGGGGATTTCCGGGTTCTGGCAGAGAGCCTCAAGAGTATCCGCACCCATCTCACGGACGTGATGCGCGATATCACGCAGATTGCAAAGAAGGTAAACAACGGCGCAAACCAGGTATCGGAGGGCGCGCAGTCTCTCTCGCACGGAACCGCACAGCAGAAGGAATCCATAGACGGGCTCGTCTCAAACATCACGGACATCACCGAGCAGATTCAAAACAGCAGCGTCCGCTGCAGCAATGCCAGCGAGCTGGTCACGCGCGCGACCGGATATGCGGCTGAGGCAGATACCAAGATGGAGCAGCTCATCACTGCCACGAGAAATCTTGACGAGTCCTCGACCCAAATCAGCAGTATCTCAAAGACAATCGAGGATATCGCGTTCCAGACAAATATCCTCGCGCTGAACGCTTCCATTGAAGCTGCCCGCGCGGGCACCGCCGGCAGAGGCTTCGCCGTCGTGTCGGACGAGGTGCGCAGCCTCGCCGCAAAATCCGCCGAGGCCGCACAGGGCACCAGCACCCTGATTGACCGCTCCCTCCACGACGTGAAGACGGGCACTGAGTCCACCAACCTTGCCATCTCGGCAATGCAGGTTATCAGCGAGTGCATCCAGTCCATCAAGACATTGATGGATGAGATCGCAAGCGCCAGTGTCCAGCAGGCGGAAATGATTGTCTCTGTGGAGAACAGAATCAAGGAGGTCTCGCATGTCATCCAGGCCAACTCCGACGCTGCAGAGGAGAGCGCTGCCATCTCCAACGAACTGTCCGAGCAGTCCGAGACGCTCAACCGCCTGATCAGCCAGTTCCGCATCAAGTAGACGAGACCGCAGATGCCAAGCCGGCATCTGCGGTCTTCCCGTTCTCATTCAAGCATATTTTCAAGCGTCCTGGCGATGTACGTGACAGGGCCCGCGTACACGCCGAGCGCTTTCCCTGCTGCTGTCAGCTCCTCATATATCCTGCCAAGATTTCTGTTGATCTGCACGGCGTCTGTACCGCTTGCCGCATGGTCCGCAAGGCGGATTGTCCCGGCAAGCTCCTTGCAGATTCTGTCAAAAGCGCTCCGCTGTCCCTCGTCGAGCAGATGCGCATCATCGAGCTTCTGCACCTCACCCTTTAGATAAAACCGCAAAATACCTGCCTGAAAACACCGATCCGCGCACTTTTTGGACACAGCCCGCGCACTGTCTTCCTGTTCTGCTCCCCTCTGCAGCACATCACAGGAGAGGCTTTGGAAAAATGCGATGGTCTCTGTAAGCTGGCTCTTCAGCGCCGCGATGTCGTCGGCAAGCGCCCTGTAAGAAGGGCAGCGCAGTGCGTCCGCGTCCGCAGCAAAAGCGGCAATGTTCAGCCGAAAGAGCGCATCTTCAAGCACGCGAAGCGTGATCTGCTCAAGCGGCAGTTCCGACAGCGCTTTCATGATATCCGTGATTTCCTCCGCAATATACGGGCTTGCATTGTCTGAGCTGACTGCGTTTGCCCGCTCTAGTGTTTTTCGAATATGCTCGTCTGCCGTCGTCCGCATATCTGCAAATATCAGCGCGGACAGCTCCGCAAAAAATTCCACGATCTTCTCCGTCTTGATGCGGGCACTCTGCGCAAGCTGTTCATACAGGCCGCAGATGGGCGCAAACGCCGCGCGGTGATCCGCCTTCGCTCTCGCGGCCATCAGTCCCGCCTCAAATGCCATGACATTGAACCAGAACGCGGCATCCTCAACTGCCTTTATCAAAACAAAACGTGCAGATATCGCGTCAGGCTGCTGCGCGATGGCGGTGATGCGCCTCAACGTCTCCGCCAGCCCTTGCGCCACAGCGTCCGTCCGCTGCGCCATGTGTTCCCAGTAGGACTCATAACCCGCTTCGCACTGCGCGTCCGTCATCCTGCCAGCCCGCGCACAGTCCGCGGTCTCCTGTGCCTGCACAATCAGCGCGTTCAGTTCCCGAAGCATCTCATCCGTGGTTTTTGAATACATCATAATCCTTCTCTCCTTTGGCAAAATCGGGGAGGACACCGCACCGTGATACCTGCGGTATTCCGCCGGGGTAATTCCCATGTGCGCGCGAAAACTGCGCGTAAAACCCTCGTGGGAATCATAGCCGTACCGCAGTGCAATTTCCAGAATGGTGACATCCGGCCTAGCGGCAAGCTCCTCTGCCGCGAGCGTTATGCGCCGCCTTGCGACATACCGCATCACACTGTCGCCCACAGCCTCCCGAAAGATGCGCTGGTAATGGTACTTGGACAGATGAATGCTGTCTGCCAGCGCCGCCACAGTCAGCTTCTCCTGAATCCGCTCCTCGATCAGCGCAATCGATCGAAACACTGGATTGTCCATGCGGTGCACCTCCTTTCGTGCAGCATTGTCTTGATTCAGCAATCAAACAACGCTGTACTGTTATCGTTTCCACCCTCAGGATACCGCAGAAAACGCAAAGTTTCTTGACCAAAGATGCTGTGTTTCCCACGCCTTTCAACCGTCGGTTTACCCCTCTCAAAAACCCTTCGCTTGTGGATTCCCCATTTTTCCGATATGATAAAGTACACAGCCGGCTGCGATAACTGTACATCAAAACTATGCAAAAACACAGCGAGGGTGACGGCACCTGGCGGCGCGCAGACAGGCCAATGTGTCGGCTCAATCTTATTCGCTGTGATGAAATGGAGGATCACTATGGAAATTCAAATAGGGAAAAACATCCGGTCGCTGCGGTGCCGGCGGCTGGTCAGTCAGGAAGATCTGGCGCAGACTATGGGCGTCACCGTGCAGGCGATCAGCAAATGGGAGACCGGAAAGGCCAATCCCGACTTACAGCTGCTGCCAAAGCTCGCGGAATACTTCGGCGTGACCATAGACAGCCTGTTTGCCGCAGATGCAGCAGACGAAGCGTTTTACAGCGTTTCAGCACATGCGCTGGAACAAAATTCCAGCTGGTGGGCAGGCATTTCCGAAGCCGACATGACGACGACTGCACTGCCCAACTACGCCTTTTTTACGCCCACGGAGGACACACTCTGCCTGCTGGGCGACGTGCGCGGAAAAACGGTGCTCGAGCTTGCGTGCGGCGGCGGGGAATCGCTCGTCTGGATGAACCGCAGGGGCGCGAAGGAATTGTGGGGGCTTGACATCTCCGCGGCGCAGATCCGGCGCGCGGGAAAACTGCTAAAAGACAACAACATTGCGGCAAATCTGTTTGTCTCCCCCATGGAACTCAATCCCGGCCTGCCGCACGGTCATTTTGATTTGGTGTACTCCATCTATGGAATTGGCTGGGCCATGAGTCTTGAAAACACCATCCTCCACATCGCGGAGTACCTCAAACCCGGCGGCAGACTGGTGTTTTCGTGGGACAATCCGCTGATGCAGTGCATCGCGTCAAAAGGCGGACAGCATGTCCTCTCGCGCTCCTACGTTAAGGAGGAGGATATTGTGTTTGTCAACCAGGCTAATGAGCCGCCGCTTTGTCTGCACAACCGGAAACTGTCGGCCTATCTCAACTGCCTTGCAGACCATGGATTCTTTATTGAGCAGGTCGTCGAGGAGTCGGCGTACAACGAAAATGAGGCAGATGTCTTCGAGGAGGGAAAACTGTACTCCGCCGCAAGAGCCCGGCTTGTGAATCCCGCCTTTATCGTCAGGGCAAGAAAACTTTAAATCCGAAAACTTTAAATCCAAAAGCTTTAAATCTGATTTCTGCACCACTGCGCGATCTCCGCAATCAGCGCAATCGGAAGCGGCCTGCTGTAGGGGAACTGTATCGCACCCTTGCTAGTCTTGTACTCCTGCAGCCGGTCCGCAAACACTGCCACAGCATCCGGTCCTGGATACAGACCGACGTGCTTTCTGGCCGCCGCAAAGTGTATGAGATTGCGCTTTTTCCAGAATGTCGGCATACTCCACGATATCTTCTCCTGCGCGTCTGGCAGTGCAGTTTGGAGCGCGGCGTAGATCTCACGCAGCGCAGGCTGCGCTTCCTCGGGCTGCCGGCAGATATACTCCTCGATTGTCTTTGGCGCCTCGCCGCAGAAATGTTCCTGATTTTCATTTTTGAATGTCCGTCCACATTTGGGGCACTTCCACATACGATTCACCTCCGCAATATTTTTTCCATCGCTTTTCCTTTTGCCAGCTCGTCAATCAATTTGTCCAGATAGCGGATCTCCTGCATCAGCGGCTCCGCTATCTCCTCGACGCTGACGCCGCAGACTTTTCCCCGGATAAGCTTTCTGTCCGGGTTTAACTGCGGTGCGTTTCGGAAAAAATCCCCGTAGGCGACCGCGCTCTTTGCAGCCTCGCCGACTTCCTCCTCTGTGTAGCCGGTCAGCCAGCAGATAATCTGATCCACCTCCGCCCTTGTCCGCCCTTTTTTCTCCGCCTTGGCCACCAGCAGCGGGTAGACCCTGCCAAACTGCATGGCGTAAACTTTTTCGTTGTCCATGTCTGTTCTCCTTTTGATGGTTTTGGTCACTGTAGCGCGCGTGACCATACTAA
>CAMWOK010000065.1 GCA_947175845.1 uncultured Lachnospiraceae bacterium
TAAAAAACAGTACAAAGGATCGGAACAATCCTTTGTACTGTCGCAACTATCAGGCACTGTTTTTCACTGTTTTTCAGGCAATACTGTACTACACACAATATCCCCTGTTTACGCTATATTTTCCCAAGCTCTCATTCACATCTGTCCTGCCGTAGGTATAGCCGGCGTAGACATCCTGTGCATTTTCCATCAACGGCTGGGACTGGTCATCTTTGCTTATGGTGTGATATGCGTCGCGCAGCTTCTGGAACATGCCCGCGATCTGCGCGAGTTCCTCCGCACTTATGCCGCGCATATCCCGCGCGAGCTCCCTGTCTGCAAACGCGTAGATTGCAAAGAGTGTCCTGGACAGATCGTAGTTAAAATCCAGGCTGACTCTCAGCTCGGATATGCAGTTTCTGGCACACTGCATATCCTTTTTAAATTCTGTCTCGCAGCCGATCTCCTGGGCTGCTGCGGCATCTTTCATATATGTCAGAATCATATCGTACAGGATAACGATCAGCTGTGTGCGGTTTGCCTGCGTGATACGCCTTGTAAATATCTGTTTCATTTCCCTTGTCATACCCATTCCCCCATTGAAAATCGTTACTGCAGCAGCTGAAGCACCTGCTGCGGCCGCTCGTTTGCCTGCGCGAGCATCGACGTAGATGCCTGCACCAGAATCTGCACTGTCGAGTACTCCGTCATCTCTGTCGCCATATCCACGTCCATAATGCGCGAGTAGGATGCTGTGATGTTCTCCTCGGTCGAGTCCAGATTTGTGATCGTGTGCTCGAGACGGTTGGAGTATGCGCCGATCTTGGAGCGGATTGCGGACAGCTGGTTGATGGCTTTGCCGACGATGTCAATCGACTCTGTGGCAGATTCCTCCGTCGTGAGATCGAGACCGTCCACATTGAGGTTCACTGCGTTCAGTGCAGGGATCTCGAGTTCCATGTACTGTCCGGAATTGGCGCCGACCTGCACGACCATCGCCCCCATGCCTGTCACGTCGATCTTGAGACAGTTGTCCGGCGAATTGCCGCCTATCGTGTACTCCGTGCGGGTTGTCTGGGTCTCGGAATAGAGGTAATTTTCGAGATTCTTCTGTCCGGCCATCGTGTTTCCGTAATCGTTTTTGGCCTGGTAGAGCTCAAACGTCGCAACTTCCTTTACCGTCGCACCGGTCTTGTTATCTATGGTTGTGTAACTGATCTTAAATGCCCCGATTGTCGAGGGTGTGGTCGAAGGAGGCGTTATCGTGCCAGGCGCAACATATTCTACGCCGTCGATCTCTATGCCATAGCCAGGATGCTCCTCCCCAAAGAATCCTGCAAAATCGTCCTTCAGTCCCTTTCCGTTATCCCCTTTAAAATCTGTGTATATCTGCGGGTCATCGATCGGATTGCCATCAGAATCAACATTGTTAAAAAATTTCAGATCATCGATAAAGTACCGCTCGCCATCCGGGCCGGTCACCGCAATATTCCGGTAAGTTTTCACGGAACTAAAGGATGTCGTTGTAACGACTGTGGCGCCCGAAACCCCATTGGTGTATGTCGTGGTCACGCTGTTGACCGCCCCCGGCTTCGCCCCTGGTGCCGTGCTTGGTTTGTTGTCGGGAGCCGGCTTCGTGTCCCCGTAAACCGGCGTCCTGTCATTTACAGAGATTTTCATCTCGAAATTGCCCTGTCCCTTGATGACAATATCATCCTTGTCAACCGTCACCTTCGCGCTCTCGGGGAATGTCTTAAACTGGCTGATATCCGAATAATCTGACGCGATCGAGCTTGTGCTTTTCACCAGGGAATCCGACAGCCTGTCATTCTCGTTATTCACCTCAAACCGCTCGCCCTCGGTCACTTTCACCTTCGCGGTAGAATATGAGGTATTGACCACATTCCCGTTTGTGTCTGTCGCTTTCATCACATCGGTATTGTATATGGTCGTTGTATCTTTGTAGTGGCTGTACTGCAGCTGGCCGATCACATACGTTCCGGTCGCCACGCCCTCCGTGTAGGACATCACCTTTGCGTTGTCGACATTGGCGTATGCCCTGTACGCAAAATTTCCGTTGAGCAGGGTCTGCGCGTTGAACTGCGTGGTGTCCGCAATGCGGTCAATCTCGTTCACGAGCTGGTCGATCTCCGTCTGCATCATCTCTCTGTCAGACTCGGAGTTTGTACCGTTTGCCGCCTGGATCGCAAGTTCATTCATGCGCTGCAGGATATCGTGCATTTCCGTCATGGCACCGTCCGCTGTATTCAGCGCGGACAAACCGTCGTTCGCACTCTGGTTCGCCTGCTTCAGGCTCTTGATCTGCGCGTTCATGCGCCTTGCGATGGCAAGGCCGGCCGCATTGTCCGCCGCGCTGTTAATCTTGTATCCGCTCGAGAGTTTCTGGGTTGAAGCAGCCACTCTCTTGTCGTTGTTATTCAAAGCGTTTCTCGCTATAATCGATGAAACATTGTAGTTAATTCTCATGCACTTTCCTCTTTTCTTTCAGCCTTATCAATCCTTTTATGTGGTCGGCAGCGCACCTGCAGGCTGTGTTACAGATCCCGGAGTGCCGTCAGAAAAGCTTTTGCGGTCTGATACAGTTCTCCGGTCGATACCCTGGTATTGTCCGGGCTTTTGCCTGTGCTTCTGTCCTGACCGAACCTGTTGAGGTCAACAGATTTGGAGTGCACCAGGCTTATGTTCGTCCTTTTGCCCTCTGCCTTGCCTAATTCCTGTGTCACTGCCTGCTCAAGCTGTGCGAGCTCCGTCTTTGCAGCCTTGTTCTCATACGCGATCATTCCCGAAACCCGATCCTGTGTGACATCAAACTCCGCAGCCACCTTCCCGAAGCGTTCCGTGTCGAGTGTCACTGCCACTTTTCCGGTCTGCGCTGCATTGTGGTATATTTTCAGGTTCACTGATGTGATCTCGCCCTTGATGTCCATCGGAACCTCATAGTTTTCCTCGCGCGCCAGCCTGCCCGCAAGAGACAGTCCCTTGTACAGCGCCTTTGCCGCCTTCACATCAATCTTGGCATCCGCCGAAGCCCCGTTGAAAATCATCTGCTCAACTGCCTGGTTGGCTTTGGAGATCACCTCCTGATACGAAACTGCTGCCTGTTTTGCGTCCGTCAGATTCTCCACAAACTGATCGGCCTGCTGCAGTACTTCGCTGTCCGGCACCTCACTGTCCGCCGCATCGGTTGTGCCGGTGTCCTCCGCGTCCGCTGTCGTTCCTCTTACAACCTGCCGGAAGAGAGACCCCCGCTCGAAAATCAATGTCGACGCGGCCTGGATATTATCCATATTGATATGCTGTCCATAGTCGATCAGCGTCTCGATAATCTGATCGTCGATCTGTTCTACCTCATGCATATCCTTTCTAAACGCCTCGAGATTCTCGGTCTTCTCCTGCTCGGCCTGCGCGCTTTTTTCTGACATGCGTGTCGCTTTTACGGTGTCTGCAAACTCCTCGATTGTCGTCTCTGCGGTGATCTCTGCCGTGCCCAGCTGCGCGAAGTCCGTCTTGTGCGCAAGCTCGTCGTTGATCGAACCGGAGAGCCGCGCGTAGTAGTTCTCCTGAGCAGTCGTGTCTGCCTGCTCTTTATCTGTGCCGCCCTGTGCGTCCTGGTCATGGTAGCCCGCGTTAATCTGCGCGTCGATTGCCTTGCCCTTTGTGATGAGGTTCTCAAGACCGCCAAAGCCGTCGTCCACACGCACATCTATATTTTTGTCCGCCGCTGTCCGCACTGCCGACAGCATATTCTTGAAATTCATCTGCGCGCCGGCCGCCACAAGGCTCCCTATCACGGCGCCGTCGGACTTTTCGATCTGGCGGAACATTCTGTATATCCCAATATATGCCTCGCGCTCCTCGGCGTTGATACCGCCGCTGCGGTCGAGGCGCTGGAGGAATTTCGAGTACTTTTCCGCGTCCGCCGCCGGGTCTGCGTCCCTGCTGTCCAGGTACGCCTCAAGCTCCTCCATCGTCATCCTGAGCGGATTTTTCTGGTCGCGTATCATCTGGAGGGTCGTCGCCGGAGTCATTCTGCCAATCACGCCTGTGACCTGGCTGTCCGCCTCCTTGACTGCGTTGATGTTGTCCTCTGTGATTTCCATGCGGTTGTAGCCGAGAATCCGGACCGCGCGCCTGTTTGCCTCGCTCGCCTCCAGGCCGAAATCAGACAGAATGTCATCAATGTTGCGAAACGCCTTGCTGATCCGGTCGCCAAGATCCTTGCGCGGCTCGGTCATCAATGTCTCGTACGCCGCGGATGCCTTTCCCTGCTGATTGGGATTCTGTCCGGGCTGCTCTTTGGGCTGTTGCCCTGTTTGCTTCTCAAGCTGGTCCTGAAGCGTCTTTCCCGCCTCGTGAATGTGAAGCAGTGTGCTCTGGTTCGCTTTCGACAAGATCTTGCCGATAACTGCCGCCGGAACGCCGTACAGCTCTTTTGTCCGGGTCAGTGTCTCTTCATATAACAATGCGCGCTCTGCATTTTCCTCAGCGCTCTCTCCCTGGAAGAGAACTGACCTGATGCGCTCCTCCGCCGCTTTCAGCGCATCCACCAACTTTGACAGGCTGGTGGTGTCGATGGAGATTCCCGCCTTTAGAAGATGTCTGTTGGCCTCCTCCGTCATCATGAGGCGAATCTCCTCAAGCTGGCGTTTTGCCTGCATCTCTCTGAGCGCCGCCTCACCGGATGTATTGTCCACGGCTTCTGTAACTGCCTGCTCTGCGCTGCCCGCGCTGGTTTTTTCCTCTGTGCTGTTGTTCGCATCTGTGCGATTATTCACATCCGTGCTATGATTCACATCTGCCTGCTGCGCGTCAATCTGCTCCTGCGCCTTAGACAGATTTTTGATATTCATCGGTTCGCCGGACTCCGCGACCGCATGAACGGCCTCGTCGGAAATCTGTTCCACCTGCTCCACAAGCGCCTGCGCCTGCTGCGCGATGGGCTGCTCGCCCCGCATGTCTGCCTGAACCGGCGGTTTTCCGTTCTCCATGGCTGTGACGCACCGATCCACAATGTCATCCTGGTTCATGGGGAGCTTTAGATTTTTGAGTTCTGTCACTCTGGTGAGATTGTCTGCGTTCAGCTCTATGCCGGACGCGACAAGCCACTTTGCGCTCTCGAGCGCCTGCGCCTTTGTCCCTTCGTCAGCGTCTAGCCCCGCCTCTTTTATGACGGACTCCATGCGGCTTTCGAGATTCTCCCAGTTGATGCTGTCCGCCTTTTTTGCGTAGTATCTGCCGTAGCTGCCCTGTCCCTCGCTGTAGTAGCCCTGGGACTGGCGGACCGTCTCCGCGCTGGAATACTGCGCCTTGTACAGATTGTCGACGGTGGGCGCCTTCCCGTTCACGACGAGATACTTGATGGCATCGTCCGAGAGTTCCCCGATGCCGGATGCCTCCATCACTGCACTCACAAGCTCTGCAATGTTCTCATCTGTGACAGGCATGTCACTTTCTCTCAGCGCGTCCGAGAGCCTGCCGACAAGCTCGTTGACGAGCGCGCCCGCATCCGCCCTGCTTCCCACGATCTGTTCTATCGTATCCAGATCCAGATTGTCATTGTATCCTGCAACCTCGACTCCTGCCTTTGCCAGCGTCACCTTGATTCGATCTACAATCGTCACATACGTCTCCACATCCGTGCTTCCCGGCGTGAAGCCCTCCTCCTGCATCTTCTGGAGATCTTCCCCGGAAACGCAGCTGGACATCACTATCATAAAGTCTTTCTTGGATTGAGCATTTGAATTGGCTGCCTGCTGCATAATATCCTCAGCGGTCATTCCATGACCTCCATATGCCTCGTTATCCATAACTTTATCAGCGATGTCCAGTGTGTAACCGCTCCGCGGCACATTCCCTGTACCGTGGGCGGCTGGTTTGTATATAGTTGTAGTTGATTCGGTATTGACTGCTACAGAGGCGGAATACTGCGTATCTACGGTAATATTCATACACATTCCCTGCTCTTTCCCTGTTCGTCTTATCCTTCGTCCGCCGGGCTTTGCTGTCCCGCAGCGGACACTTTCTTGTAATATATGTCGGAATATTTTCAAAAAACTTAAGAGGGAAACCAAAAAACGGATCGCTTTTCGCACAGTTTGAAAAGCGGTCCGTTCCTGTCTGTCTGTTTATTTGCTGCGTCAGCGCCGCAGCTTCCCGATGGTCTGGAACATTTTGTCAATGTCCACCGGCTTTGCCAGATGTTCATTCATCCCGGCATCCTTGGCCATCGCGATATCCTCCTTAAATGCGTTGGCGGACAGCGCGATGACCGGCACCGTTTTTGCGTCGGTCCGGTCCAGACTCCGAATCACGCGCGTCGCCTCGTATCCGCTCATGACCGGCATCATCAGATCCATGAGCACACAGTCAAACGTGCCCGGAGCGGATGCCGCAAACGCATCCACAGCGACTTTTCCGTTGTTTGCAGTCACGACCTCCGCGCCTGCGTCCTTGAGTATGAACTCCACGATCTCGCAGTTAATCTCATTGTCCTCCACCAGCAGAACACGCATTCCGGCAATGTTCTGCCGCAAAGACTGCTCCTCGTCCACGGGCTGCGCATGCTGTGTCGTGTCGATCTGAAACGGCAGGGTAATCTCGAACACGCTCCCCCTGTCGATCTGGCTGTCCACCTGGATCGTGCCCTTCATCTGATCGACAAGTTTCTTCACGATGGACATCCCAAGCCCGGACCCGTTATAGTTGGTCCGCGCGTCCTGATGCTCCTGGGTAAACGGCTCAAAAATGTGCTTTTTGAACGCCTCCCCGATGCCGATTCCGGTATCCTCAACCACAAAACAGTAGTTCGCCGTGTCCCCCTCACAGGCAGTCTCTTTCACCCGGACCACCACAGATCCGCGCGGACGGTTATATTTGAGGGCATTGTCCATGACATTCATGAGGATTTGCTTCAAGTGCAGCGGATTGCCGATCACTTTGCTGTGCTGCAATCCCTCCTCCTCAAACACCAGTTCAATCTCCTTCTCCTGCGCCTGGGCGGTCAGTATCGCAATGCAGTTCTCCACTGTATCACGAAGGTCAAACGGTTCCTCCACCTCCACTGTCCTTCCGCTCTCCAGATTGTTGATCTGAAGCACGTCGTTGACCAGGGAGAGCAGATGTTCCGCCGACACACGGATTTTCCGCCGGCACTCCCGCCGCCAGTTGCGGTCGTCCTCCCCCTTCTCCAGAAGGGAGAGCATTCCCATAATCCCGTTGATGGGCGTGCGCAGATCGTGGGACATATGGGAGAGAAACTCGCTTTTTGCCGAGTTTGCCCGCCGGACCTTCTCAAGCAGCTCCATGATGGCCTGCTCCTGTTTCTTGCGCGTCACCATGATCTCCGTGATGTCCTGATGGTACCCGTTCAGGCAGACGCCCGGCCTCTTGAACGTTCTGTCCGGCACGCCGCCGCAGCGGACATAGATCTTGCCCAGGGTGGGATGATTCCACGGGTAAATCACCTCGGAACGCCCGGTCTCCAGGATTTCCTTCACCACATCCTGCACCATGTCCACATAGTCGGGCGCAATGTTCTCATACCAGTGCTGATAGCACGCCTCCGGCTCGATCTCATCCGACACCCCCAGCAGAATGCGCATGGTCCGATCCGCATACATCCTCGGCTGGCACCCCTGCTCAAGCTCGATCGTCCAGATTCCAGTCCTGGCTCCCTCAAGGATATCCTCTAGGCTCTGTCTGGCCTCAAGTTTGTACTTCTCCTCCTGCTCAACCAGGGCATTGACGTCGCGCTGGGCAAAAATCGCGCAGTTCTCCTCCTCCGCATTTCTCATGACAGAGAAGTGAAGTTCCATGTGTTTGAGCCCTGAGCAGCTGTCCTTGACCTGATAGCGGACGGAAAACTTCTGCTTGGTCCGAAGCTGGTCGATCACGTAGTCTTTCTTTGTCACAGCGCGCAGGCGCTCCTGGTCGCGGGAAACCACGTACTGGGAGATGTAGTGTTCCATGGCCGCCTGATAGCCTTCCTTCAGATGCGTTCCCCAATCCATGCTTACCCGTCTGCTGTCCCGGTATATCTCGCATTCGCCCGTGTCGAAGTTTACCTGGTAAATGCCCAGATAATCCACGCTCAGGGCGTGGAGCACATTGTAGCTCCGCCTTTGAATCCCCCGAATCAGGTTGCGCTGTTTCAGGCAGGACACGATAAAATACGCCGCTGTCTGCAGCAGATTGGATGCGTATTCGAGCGACTTTGCAGGCGGATTGTCCACACCGTAAAAGCCGATGAGCTTCTTGCCGTCATAGAGGGGAACCACGGCGAGCGAATGGATGTTTTGCCGTTTTAAGTTCTCGTATTGAAGCGGGTCAGACTCACGGATCTCTTCGAGGTTTTCAATGGCAATATGATTCCCGACGCTGAAATTTTGATACCAGCTCGCGCACACTTCTGCCGGGAGATTCTGCAGATTTTCCTTTTCCGGCTCCACCCCGTCAGCCACCCACTCATAGGTGTTGTCGTCATTGCCCGCCTCATTCTGTTCAAAGATGTAGGTCCGCTCCCCGCTCAGCGCTTTTCCCAGGTGCTCAAGCAGCACCTGCAGCGATCCGTCCGGAGTCTCCTCCAGCAGGGCGACGCGAAAGCCTTCATTGATGACGATCTCGAGATTCTGAACACTCCGCATACCACTGTGCTGCTCATGGTCCCTGACAGCCGCTGCACGTTCGCCGGCATGTCCATAAAGCTCATTTGAGTAATCCATACGCCTGCCCTCCTCCACATAGACCGTTTTCCGGCCGTCTCACTGCGAAAGAACAGCTGGCGCAGTGCGATTCTTCTACCGAAAACAGTAATTCCTGTGTCATAATACCACATGCCCCCAGCCATGTCAATATAACGGGCAGGTACCAAATTCCATACAATATGAAACGGCTGCAGATCACCCGCGCCACGTCCCATGATGCAGCGCCCCCTGCGTCTGCAATCCAGAAAAACCCTGCTGGCGCAGCGCCTCGTAGAGCACGATACCGACGCTGTTTGACAGGTTGAGGCTCCGGATTTGGTCAAGCATGGGGATGCGGATGCAGGTCTCCTCGCTGCCCGCTAAAAGCTCCTCGGGTATTCCGGCGCTCTCCTTCCCAAACATGATGAAATCATCTTTTCCAAAGGCCGCCTGCGTGTACACCTTTTTTGCCTTGGTCGTCGCCATCCAGAGCTTTGCGCCCGGATTCTGCGCGAGACTGCGCTCCACAAACTCCTCGAAATTCATGTAGCGGCGCACGTCGAGGTGCTCCCAGTAGTCCATGCCTGCCCTGCGCAGCTCCTTGCCCGTCAGGCGGAAGCCCAGCGGCTCTATGAGGTGGAGCACTGTCCCCGTGGCTGCGCAGGTTCTGCCAATATTTCCAGTGTTTGCCGGAATCTCCGGCTGATGTAGTACGATATTCATAGCTTTGTTTATGTTCTTTCTGTTGATTCTTTTTTCTGTTTACCTATATTTTTCCATGTGCTGCCAAAAAGACGGACACTGACTGCTTCCGCCCAGTGTCCGTCCTTTCTGCCGCCGGTCTATTTCAGCCTGCTGACGAAGCGTTCCAGCCTGGCGATCGCCCGCTTGAGGTTCTCGAGCGAGTACGCGTACGAGATGCGCAGGAATCCCTCCCCGCTGTCGCCGAAGGCATTTCCGGGAACCACGGCAAGCTTCTCCTCGCGCAGCAGCTTCGAGGCGAACTCGTCGCTCGTCATGCCAAACTGCTTCACGCACGGGAATATGTAAAACGCGCCGAACGGCTCAAAGCACGGCAGTCCCATCTCCTGAAACGCATTGACGAGATAGCGGCGTCTCTGATTGTAGGAATCCCGCATCATCTGCACGTCCGCATCCCCGTTTTTCAGTGCGTCAACCGCCGCGTACTGCGAGGTCGTCGGCGCGCACATGATACAGAACTGATGAATCTTGTACATCTGTTCGATGATCGGCTTGGGCCCGCACGCGTATCCCAGTCTCCATCCGGTCATTGCGTAGGCCTTCGAAAATCCGTTGATCAGAATCGTCCGCTCCCACATGCCGGGGATGTTCGCGATCGAGACGTGCCTGTCCGTGTAACACAGCTCGGCGTAGATCTCGTCCGAGAGCACAAAGATATCATGGCGTTCAATGACCTTTGCAATCTCCTCCAAATCTGACCGCTCCATGATCGCGCCTGTCGGGTTGTTGGGAAACGGCAGGATCAGAACTTTCGTCTTGTCTGTGATGGCCGCCTCAAGCTCTGCCGCCGTCAGCCGGAACTGGTTTTCATTTTTCAGCTCGATGATGACCGGCTTTGCCCCCGCGAGGACTGCGCACGGTTCATAGGACACGTAGCTTGGCTGTGGAATGATGACCTCGTCCCCCGGGTCGACCATGGCGCGCAGCGCAATGTCGATCGCCTCCGATCCGCCGACAGTCACCAGAATGCCGTCCTTCGGGTCGTAGCTCAGGTCAAAGCGCCTGTTCAGATAGCGGTTTATCTCCTTTCGCAGCTCGAGAAGACCCGCGTTTGCCGTGTAGAATGTGCGCCCCTTCTCGAGCGAGTAAATGCCCTCGTCCCGGATGTGCCACGGCGTCTCAAAATCCGGCTCGCCCACACCCAGCGAGATCACGTCGGGGTCGTTCATCTCGCTCACAATGTCGAAATATTTGCGGATTCCCGACGGTTTGATTGTCACGATTGTCTCTGATAATGGATTTCTCATGGTGTCACCTGCATCCTTTCATCCGACTCTTTCCTGTCCAGGATCGTGCCGTGATCCTTGTATTTTTTCAGGATAAAATGGGTTGCCGTGCTGATGACCGTCTCCAGTGTGGACAGCTTGTCGGACACAAAATTCGAGACTTCCTTGAGCGTCTTGCCCTCGAGGCTCACAAGCAGGTCATACCCGCCCGAGATCAGGTACACTGCGTGGACTTCGGGATACTTGTAAATGCGCTCTGCAATACTGTCAAACCCCTTTCCGCGCTGCGGCGTCACACGCACCTCTATCAGGGCGCTGACCTTCTCCACAGAAGTCTTTTCCCAGTCAATGAGCGTATGATAGCCGCAGATGATTCCCTCCTTCTCCATCTGCTCCATCTCGTTTACAATGTCCGCTTCCTCCATGCCCAGGATCACTGCAAGCTCATGCAGGTCAATCCTGCTGTTCTTTTCTATAATGGATAATATCTGTTCTCTCATCAAAACATTCCTCCGCTTTCTTATGATAAATATGTATCTGGTCACCGTCTGCCGGTTCCAGAAAACGCGTCTCCTCACCGTGGCGTATGATGCGGTCGTTGCCCTGCGTCGTGCGCCCGATCACCGCTGCCGGTACCCCTGCCTGCATGAGCTCCTGAACAAGCTCCCCGCCGTTTGGCGTCACGATCAGCAGGCTGCCGCCCGCCAGCAGTTCATAGGGGTTCAAGTCAAAAAATTCACATACCTCTATCGTCTCCTGTCTGATCGGTATGCGCTTTAAGTCTGCGACCAGTCCAACGCCGTTTGCTGCCGCCAGCTCCCAAAGGCCTCCAAAGATCCCGCCCTCGCGCACTGCGTGCAGATAACCTGCGCCGGACTTCACGGCGGTTGCAGCCTCCGGCACCACGGACAGATACCTGTAAAAATCTGCTGCTTCCTCCACGAGATCGGCCGGATAGCGCCCGCCAAGCCGCTCAAAGCTGCGCTGTGCGATCACCGCAGTCCCCTCGAGCCCAAGCCATTTCGTCATCACGATGTCCTCGTCCGCAAGCGCTTTTTTTCGAAGCGGCACAAGGTTTGTCTCAGACTTGTTCTCCAAGCCCGCACTGACCACACAGGTAACGATCGGCTCCGCGGCAGCCTGCAGCACCTGTACATTGCAGGCCAGTATCGGAATGCCGGTCTCCTCCGCCTGAACCGCGGCAGCCTCCACCATGCCGCGCACCTTGATCTCGCGCAGCTTCTCCGGGACAGTGACCGTGATGCTGGCGTGCGCATACTGCAGCCCTGCAGCCTCCCTGTTTGCGCTGCACGCGATGACATGGTTGACCGCCGCCAGATACGCCCTCACGACAACTTTCCTGTCCCTGCCGGACGCCAGCGCCTGACCGGACAC
>CAMWOK010000066.1 GCA_947175845.1 uncultured Lachnospiraceae bacterium
GGCAATCCGCAGAATCTGTATCTCTACGCAAAATCCGGCATCAGCCTTCCTGCCTTTTTACAGCTGATGCTCCCCTACACGATGGCGGCGGGACTGTGCCTGCTGGCTGTCATCTGCATCATGAAAAATGAACCCTTGAACGCCGCGGACTTCTCCCCGGATGCGCCTTCTGATGTCAATTTTACAAAACTGGGGTTCTTCAGTGCCGACTTTCTTCTCTGCCTGCTGTGCGTCGCAAAGGTGATCGCCCCCGCCGCCGCAGTCGTGGTCATTGTGATCGGTCTGCTGTTCACCGACCGGGCGCTGTTCAAAGAGATTGACTACTCCCTGCTTGGCACCTTTGTCTGCTTTTTCATCTTTATCGGGAACATGGGGCGTATCGGACAGTTCTGCGCCCTGCTCGAGGCGCTCCTTACCGGACATGAGCGCACTGTGGCAGTCCTCTCGAGCCAGGTCATCAGCAATGTCCCCGCGGCGCTGCTCCTCTCCGGTTTCACCGACCAGTATCAGGCGCTGATTGTCGGCACAAACCTCGGCGGTCTGGGCACGCTCATCGCCTCCATGGCAAGCCTCATCTCCTACAAGCAGATTGCGCGGGAGTACCCCGACCGCAAGGGCGCGTACTTTTCCTGCTTTACGTTTGCAAACATCGCCCTGCTGGCGGTGCTGCTTCTGATCTCCGCGCTGATATCCTGAATCAATCACAAATCCTGCGAACACTTTTCTTTTTCTGTCATATTTTAATCATAAGTCAATCAAAAACAGGGAGGTGCGATATGCCTCCAAGAACAATGGCAAAATATGACATTGCAATCTTAGGCGGCGACAGGCGGACTGCGTGCATGGCACCCATCTTAGTCGAGAAGGGGTATCGTGTGCTGTGCTTTTGCACCGTCGAGACCGCCTGCAGCCCATCCATAAAATCCAAAATCTATTTCACCGAATCCCTGCGCGAAGCCCTCGACTCCGCGCCCGTAATCATAGGCGGCATCCCGTTTGCCAGGTCGGACTCCCTCTACTGTGAGGCGGACACGAAGGGCGCAGCCATAAGCCTCGCCGAAATCCAGCGCAGCATCCGCAAGCACCAGAAAATATTTGCGGGCGTCATCCCGGAGAGCTTCCGGCACACCTGCGAGGAGCGGGAAATCACCTGTTACGACTTTATGCTCGACGAGCCCATGACGCTCTACAACGCCGTCTCCACCGCGGAGGGCGCCATTCTCGAGGCGCTGCTGCACAAGGACACAAACCTGCACATGAGCAATGCGCTGGTGCTGGGCTACGGCAGATGCGGAAAGATCATCGCCGACCGCCTAAAGGGGCTCCACGCCTGCGTCACCGTCTGCTCCAACGACGCCAACGAGCTCGCCCTCGCGTGCGCGCTCGGCTTTGAGACCCTGCACCTGTCCGGCCTCTGGAAAAATATCTGCTGCTACGAGTACATTTTCAACACGGTTCCAGCGCGCATCCTGAACCGCAAATGCCTGGAAAAGGTATCTGCGAACGCCGTGATCATCGACATTGCTTCCAACAAATCCGGCGCCGACTATGAGACTGCCGAGAAACTGAACGTCAACATCCGCTTCTGCCCGGGACTCCCCGGAAAATACGCCGGAGAAAGCTGCGCAAAATATCTGACGGACTATGTAATCAACCGAATATAGGAGGCCCGCTATGGATATCAAAGGAAGGAAAATAGGAATCGCACTGACTGGTTCCTTCTGCACCTTCGAGAAAATGTTCGAGGAGCTGCAGAAGCTCAGGGATGCCGGCGCCGACATCTACCCAATTATGTCCGACGCCTCGCAGACCATCGAGAGCCGTTTTGGAAAACCTGACACATATGTCACAAAAATAAAAGAAATTACCGGGAAGGAGCCAATCGTGTCCATCTCCGGCGCGGAGCCAATCGGCCCGAAAGCCTGTCTCGACGCGCTGGCGATCCTGCCCTGCACCGGAAACACCGCCGCGAAACTCGCAAACGGCATCACGGACACACCGGTGCTGATGGCGGCGAAGGCGCACATGCGCAACAACCGGCCGCTTGTCATCTCCATCTCGACCAACGACGGACTTGGCATGAACCTGAAAAATATCGGGCTGCTGTGCAACAGCAAAAACATCTACTTCGTCCCGTTCGGGCAGGATAACCACGAGGCAAAGCCAAATTCCCTGGTCGCGCACGTCGAACTGCTAATACCGACGCTCGAGATGGCGCTCGAGCACAGGCAGTACCAGCCAATCCTCAAGGATTACATAAGCGCCCGGCCCTGACCGGGATCCGATCAAAACTGAATCATTCTCTTATTGTGGAAAGGATATAAACAATGTGTGGAATCGCAGGCTTTAGCAGCTTTCATGTCAACTATAAAGAGGAGTCCGCAAGATGGTTCTCCATTCTGCAGAAGATGAATACCTGCCAGAATCACCGCGGCCCGGACGAGGACGGCGTGTACCTGTCCAGAAACTGCGGGCTCTCCCACACGCGCCTGTCCATTCTGGACCTCGCGTGCGGGCAGCAGCCCATGGTAAGGCAGCTTGGAAACCACCGCGCCGTCATTGTCTACAACGGTGAAATCTACAACATGCCCAGCCTCCGGCGCGCGCTTGAGCAGGAGGGCGTCACCTTCGAGACAACCTGCGATACGGAAGTGATTCTGATGGGGTATCTGCTCCACGGAACCTCCTACGTGACACAGCTCAACGGTATCTTTTCCTTTGCAGTCTACGACGAAACCGTCCAGAAACTGTATCTCTTTCGCGACAGACTCGGGGTAAAACCTCTGTTTTATACCCTTTTTCGCAACACCCTCATCTTTTCCTCAGAGCTCAAGGGAATCCTGTGCTACCCGGACTTTCGGGCGCAGGCGGACCGCGACGGGCTCTGTGAGATATTCGGTCTTGGCCCTGCAAAGACCTATGGAAAGGGTGTTTTTAAGAACATAGATGAGCTGCTTCCGGGACATTATCTCACATACTACGGCTCCGACTTTTCCCAGCACCTGTCCACAGCGTGCTACTGGAAACTCGAGAGTTATCCACACGAACAGGACTGGAAAAACACAGTCGAGAAAACCCGGTATCTGGTCACGGACGCCATCAAAATGCAGATGCTCTCCGATGTGCCCGTCTGTACCTTTTTGTCCGGCGGTGTGGACAGCAGTCTTGTCACAGCGGTATGCAGCAGCGAGCTTCGAAAGCAGGGCAAGAGGCTCGACACATACTCCTTCGACTTTAAGGACAACGACAAAAACTTCCGTGCGAACGCCTTCCAGCCCTCGCAGGACCGGCCCTGGGTAGACCGCATGATCGCCCACTGCCAGACCAACCACCAGTACCTAGAGTGCGCCAACACGGATCTGTATCACTATCTGTTCGAGGCGGTGGACGCCAGAGACCTGCCATGCATGGCGGACGTCGAGGCATCCATGCTCTACTTCTGCAGGCGGGTTGCCGCAAATCACAAGGTGACGCTCACCGGGGAGTGCGCCGACGAAATCTTCGGCGGCTACCCGTGGTTCCACAAAAAGGAATGTTTTGAAGCCGACTGCTTCCCGTGGTCCATGGACTTCGCCCCGCGCACCATGCTCTTAAAGGACAGCGTGCTGGCCGTCCTTCCACTGGAAGAGTACGCCCGCGCGGCGTACGCAAAAACGATATCTGAAGTCCCTGTTCTGGAAGGGGAAAACAAAGAAGAGACGCGCAGAAGAGAGATTTCCTATCTGAATCTCAAGTGGTTTATGCAGACTCTGCTCGACCGCATGGACCGCACCAGCATGCACGCCGGTCTCGAGGCGCGCGTCCCGTTCGCCGACCACCGCATCGTGGAATATCTCTGGAACGTGCCCTGGTCCATGAAGTGCAGGGACGGTGTGGTCAAGGGGCTGCTGCGCGCCGCCGCCGACGGACTGCTCCCCGGCGAGGTGCTCTACCGCAGAAAGAGTCCCTACCCAAAGACCTACGACCCCGCCTACGAAAACCTGCTGCGCACCGCGATCGTGGAGACTCTGTCCGACACGCGCGCGCCGCTGCGGGAGCTAATCGACCTCGGCAAAGTGCTCGAGTACATCAGCCAGCCCTCCGACTACGGCAGGCCCTTCTACGGCCAGCTCATGGCGGGACCGCAGCTGCTCGCGTACCTTCTTCAGGTCAATTACTGGCTGAAAAAGTATGCGGTGGAACTGCTGATTTGACGCAGTTGCCGTCACACTCTGGGAAACACCACGCTAAACCGTGTCCCAAGCCCCTCGCGGCTGACAATGTCATAGTACCCCTGGTGCCTGTCGACAATCCACTTGGCGATCGACAGGCCAAGTCCCGTGCCGCCCGTCCTGCTGCTGCGCACACAGTCCGCGCGGTAAAAGCGGTCAAACGCGTGCGCCACATCCTCCTGCGCCATCCCGATTCCATTGTCCTGTATGCCGTAAAACGGCGCACCGTCCTTCCATGCACCCACGCGGATCACAATCTCCTCCCCCTGCTTCGTGTACTTTGCAGCGTTGTCGATTAGGATTCGCGCGGACTGCTTTAGCAGGTCGCTGTCCCCGTACACCTGCACGGTGCCGGACTCCTCGAAGCGGTATCGGTGCTTCTCGTCGATCATCAAAGACTCCTCATAGACCTCCCGCATAATGCTGTTGAGGCCATGGAGTTTCATGTCCATATTCTGGCGGTTCGAGTCCCCGCGCGCCAGAAACAAAAGCTGTTCCACCAGCTTCTGCATGTGGTTTGCCTCGTTTTTGATCGCCTCGATGGACTCCTCGAGAATCGCCGTGTCCTCCTTGCCCCAGCGGTCAAGCATGTTGACGTATCCCTGTATGACGGCGATCGGCGTGCGCAGCTCGTGGGAGGCGTCCGACACAAACTGCGTCTGCTGCCTGTAGGACGCGCGGATGCGGCCAAGCAGCCCGTTCAGCGCCGTCTCAATGCCCTGCAGTTCCTTGTCGTGCATATGGATGCCGTTCTCCATGGCGTCCACTTTCAGGTTCGAAATCGCGTCCTCGAGATTGTGGTACTTGGTCTCGTCAAACGCCATCTCGCTCAGCTCCTGCGCCCGCGCCGCAATCTGGTTCAGCGGCCGCAGCTCCCTGCGCACCTGCGCTGTCCCGGAAAAAGCCATCGTGACCACGTCAACGAGCTGCGCCGCCAGGACAATCAGCCCACCGACGCGCAACAGTCCCAGCCAGACGCCGATCGGCACCTCATAGAGCGTTTCGCCTGCGGAATCTGCAACTGTGTACAGCACCTTCCACAAATCCCTGTCATAGAGGAATGTCCTGTGATAGGCAAAGGAAAACTTCCCCGCCATCTGCAGGTCCATGCCGACCGCAAAGGCTGCCGCAAGAATCAGCAGTATCAGCATATCCATCCCCGCGTATGCGAGGAATACGCGGCCTGTGTTATTCAAGTTGATCTTTCTTGCAATCGAAGTCACCCGCACCGCGTCAAACGGGCTGTTTTTCTTTTTTTCAGTTTTCATCCTTGATACAATACCCCACTCCACGCACTGTCTGGATAATCTTCACCCGGTACACATCGTCAAGCTTGCTGCGAAGATACCGGACATACACATCAATGATATTTGTCTCCCCCATGTAGTCGTAGCCGCACACCTTCTCGAGAAGCGTATCCCGCGATATCACGATGTTTTTGTTCTCGAGCAGCACGCGCAAAAGCTCAAACTCCCGGTGTGTCAGCTCGACCTGCGCACCGTCGTAAGAGACCTCGTAGCGCTGCACATCCATGCGAAGCTTTCCGACACCGAGCTGGCTTTTTTCGAGACTGACCGCGCCGCCGCGCTTCTTTATGATCAGACGGATGCGGGCGAGCAGCTCCTCGATTGCAAAGGGCTTTGTCATGTAGTCGTCCGCGCCGCCGTCGAGCCCGGCGACCTTATCCATCACCTCGTCGCGCGCCGTCAGCATTATGACAGGAATGTCAGAATTTTTGCGCAGCCGCCGCAGCACCTCAAAGCCGTTCAGCTGCGGCAGCATCACGTCGAGCACGACCAGGTCCGCCCTGCCGCTCTGCGCCTTCTCAAGCCCCTCCCTGCCGTCTGCCGCCTTCATGACCTCGTAGCCCTCATGCAGAAGCTCCAGCTCCAGAAAGCGCCCTATCTTTTCCTCATCCTCCACAATCAATATTGTCACTGCCATCCCTGCCTCCTCACATTTCCACATCGCACGCACCTGCCTTTTGCAGGCGCTCACAGTGCACAAAGAGACTGGCTAACACATCCTTAGCCAGTCTCCATATTCAATTATTTGTCTGCGTCCTTCCCGCTGCCGCCAAACTCGTTCTTGATGTTCTCCGCCGCTTCCGCCGCGCTGTCCATCGCCTTGTTGATGTCGATGTCCACACTTCTCACGTCCGGTCCCGCAAACTGGTATCGCATATTGAGAAACAGCCCGATTACCAGCAGCGGCACCACCACCCAGAATGCGAAGAACAGCATCACCACCAGCAGGGTGATCGGCACCCGGAAAATCTCCCTGCCGTCGCGCTCCACACAGAAGCTGTTGTTGTTGCCTTTCTCCACCATCCGCAGACACCAGTTTCCAAAGCGCTTTAGATTGTCCGAGAAGCTGGACTTGCACTCCTTGTCGTCCAGTTCAATCTTCACCTGCTCCGCCTGCGTCGTGTAGCTTGCCTGCTCCGGCCCGCGTACCCTGCCGCTCTGCTCGAGGTAAATCATGGCGTCGAGGATATCCCAGTTGCTGTTCTCCAGCGCCTGCTTTGCCTCCTCGTATGACACGTTTGCGCGTTCCCTTAATTTTTCTACCTTCTCAAAATTATCCATCTTTTTCTCTCCTTTTTGATTGTCCCAGAATCCCGTTGTTTATTCATCGCTGCTATTGTCTTGCTGATGTTCTTATAATAAACAATCAAAATTAATCAAAAATGCCAGTTAGATTAAAAAAGGATTAAAATTTCTATAATCTATTAAAACCGTACATCACATTGTACAGTTTGTCAACACGTATCGCAATCTGTTTCTTGAAAAATGCCCCAAACTGTAGTATCGTGTAAGAAACACCCTGCAGGCGACTTTAAACCTGTTTTAGCGACGAGGAGAACATAGTTCTATTAGAGCCGCCAAAGGCGGAATGGAGATTATCATGAAAATTTATCTGGCCCCCATGGAGGGAATCACAACCGACCTGTACCGAAATGCCTACCACCGCTATTTTGGCGGAATTGACAAGTATTTTACGCCGTTTATCGCCAGCAGAAAGATGAATCGCCGGGAGCGCAATGAAATCCTGCCAAAACACAATGAAAACCTCAATGTCATACCGCAGATTCTGACAAACCGCGCGGAGGAGTTTCTCGAGATCGCCAGGCAGATTGCATCGTACGGCTATCCGTCCGTGAATCTCAATCTCGGCTGTCCGTCCGGCACTGTGACTGCGCGAAAGCGCGGTGCGGGCTTTCTGAGCGTTCCGGATGCGCTGGACAAGTTCCTGTGTGAAATCTTTGAAAAAGCGCCGGTCAAAATTTCTATCAAGACAAGAATCGGCGTGGAGTCCGTCGACGAGTGGCCGCGCATCCTTGACATCTATCGCAGATACCCGCTTGAGGAACTGATCGTCCACCCGCGCCTGCAGAGAGAATTTTATCAGTTCACACCGCACAGAGAAGCGTTCGCCGCGGCCAAAGAAGCGCTGCCGGACACGCCGCTGTGCTACAACGGAGATATCACCTCGCCCGAAAGCTTTGAAGAACTGCTCCGCGCCCTGCCGCAGACCGACTGTGTCATGATCGGGCGCGGCATCCTTAGAAATCCAATGCTGGCCGCACAAATCCGGCAGGCTGCAATGCCGGACACTCCTGCGCAGATCACTGCAGATGCCGCCGCATCAAAAAAAGTCCTGCAGGCCTTCCATGATGAACTCTTTGCCGGCTACTCCGCACGGATGGACGGGGAGACGCCTGCCCTTTTCAAGATGAAAGACCTGTGGACTTACCTGATCGCGCGCTTTGCAGAGTCGGACAGACACCTGAAAAAAATCCGCAAAGCATCGAATTTCAGCGAGTACACAATTGCTGTCAATGCCTTATTTAGGGAATGTGAACTGACCTGAATATGCGCCTGCACCCGGGCTGCAGATCCGACGCGCTCACTGCACCGACGACACGCAATTATTCGTCAGCATGGCTATCGTCATGGGACCCACGCCGCCCGGGACCGGCGTGATGGCGCTGGTGTGCGGCGCAGCCTTCTCAAAGTCGACATCCCCGCAGAGCCTGTTGTTCTCATCCCTGTGAATGCCGACGTCAATGACAACTGCCCCTTCTTTTATATAGGAGTCATCCACAAATCCCGGCTTTCCGACCGCCACCACAAGAATGTCCGCCTGCCTTGTCAGCTCCTTAAGATTCTGCGTGCGCGAGTGGCAGATGGTGACTGTGCCATTTTCGCGCAGCAGCAGCAGCGACATCGGTTTGCCCACAATGTTACTGCGGCCAAGCACGACACAGTGCTTTCCTGCAATCTCGATACCAGAACGCCGCAGCAGCTCGATGATGCCAAGCGGGGTGCAGGACACGTACCCCCTGCTGCCCACACACAGCGCACCGACATTTTTCTCGTGAAAGCCGTCGACATCCTTCTCTGGCGCAATGGTCTGAATCACCTTCTCCTCGTCAATCTGCCCCGGGAGCGGAAGCTGGACAAGGATGCCGTTGACCTTGTCGTCCGCGTTGAGCTTTCGCACCAGATCCAGCAGCTCCTGCTGTGTCGTCTCCTCCGGAAGTTCATAGGACAGCGACTCGATTCCAATGTAGGCGCACGCCTTTTTCTTGTTGCCGACGTACACACTCGACGCCGGATCGCTGCCCACCTGAATCACCGCAAGGCAGATGCTCTTTCCCTGTGCTTTCAATTCTGCCACCTGCTGCTTCAACTCATCCTTGATTTCCTGCGAAATCTTCCTGCCATCTATTATCTGATACATGTCATGTCTCTCCTTTACCGCTTTCTCCTCCTGATTCTGGCAGAAGCGTTACAGCGCCTTAAAATCAGATGCCGGATGCTTGCACCACGGGCATATGAAATCGTCCGGAAGCACGTCTCCCTCGTAGATGTAGCCACACACGGTGCAGATAAAGCCCTTCTTTTTGTCCGCCGCCGCAGGCGCTGTCTTGATATTGTTCTGATAGTAGCTGTACGTCACGGAACTGTCCTCCGAGAGCACTTCGCCGGCCGTCACATCCGCAAGAAACAGCGTGTGCGTGCCGAGGTCTGTCATGGAGACCACTTTGGCTGAGAGGTATGCGTTGGTCTCCTCCGCGAGATAGATGATGCCGTTTTCGGCGCGCTGATAGGAGATTCCCTCCGCCTTGTCCACGCTGGCACCGCTCTGGAATCCCCAGTGTTTATAGGTCTCAAACTTGGAGTTCTCCGTCAGAATAGACACGTTAAATGTCCCCGTCCGCACAATCATGTCATGCGTGTAATTGTTCTTGTTGACCGCCACAACAATCCGGTTCGGCTCTGTCGTGACCTGCGAGACCGTGTTGACGATGCATCCGTTGTCCTTGTCCCCCTCCCTGGCCGTCAGTATGAAAAGTCCGTAAGTCAGGTTGTACATTGCTTTCTTGTCCATTTTTAAATCCTCCTGTTTATCTGATAAAATCAAAATGCTGCCCCAATGTCTAAAAACTGCTTGCCAGTCGTTGAGCATCTATTCAATCTCATATGTATTTCTAAAACCTGCAAAATATCCATACTAAATTAAAATATTGCCCTTTCTGTCAAATTTTAAACAGATTGTGCCACATTTACTATATCACAGAATACACCAGATGGAAATGTTAAAATGAAATTTTCGATGGAAAAGCGCGTCTGGTACATTCAGATGCTCCGGGAAATCACCCTGTCTATCAGCCCGTACTCCTGCGCCTCCTGCGCGGACATATAGTTGTCGCGCTCTGTCGCAAGGGCGATCTCCTCGATGGATCTGCCTGTGTTTTCCGCAAGAATGCGATTGAGGCGCCGTTTACTTCTCTGAATGTGGTCGGACGCGATCTGAATGTCCGTCGCCTGCCCCTGTACGCCGCCTCCGTGGATTGCCGGCTGATGAATCATAATCTCCGCGTTTGACAGCGCAAAGCGCTTTCCTTTTGCCCCGCCTGCGAGCAGAAATGCGCCGAAGCTTGCCGCAAGCCCCACGCAGATTGTGGACACATCACACCGGATGTACTGCATGGTGTCATAGATGGCAAATCCCGCCGTGATGGATCCGCCCGGACTGTTGATGTAGAGCTGGATATCTTTTTGCGGGTCCTCTCCCTCAAGGTGGAGCAGCTGTGCCACAACCAGACTGGCCGACACGTCGCTCACTTCCTCGCCGAGAAAAATAATCCGGTCCGACAACAGGCGCGAGAAAATATCGTAGCTGCGCTCCCCTCTGCCCGTCTGCTCGATTACATATGGAATCAGGCTCATGCCGCCATCACGCCTCCTTTCCTGCAGTGTGTGCGCACCGCCGAGCTGCCGCCCGCCATTTTCGGCTGCATGGGATAAAATACGCCCTTTCTGCGGTAGGCCTGCGGCGTAACCTGATACAGCCTGCCAAAGGCGAGCGTGAACGCCTGCTGCGAATTATACTGCGCTTCGTAGGCGATTTCAACAATCGGCTGCTGTGTCTTTACAAGCTTCTCCGCCGCGCGCGTCAGGCGCCTTCCCTGAATGTATTTGTATATCGTGCAGCCTGTCTCCTCCGCAAATGTGCGGGCGAGATAGAACTTGGAATAATTTAACGCCGCCGCTATCGTGTCCAGCGAAAGCGCTTCCTCGATATGCTCCTCTATATAGGAGAGCGTCTGCCTCACAACTTTGTCTGCCCTCATATCCATGGACTCCTCCTTTAGTCGTGCACAGTCCCCCGGAGTCCATCTGTCTGAGATGTTCTCCGAAAAACTTCTGTCTCTGTTTCTATGCACAGTATAGCAGGTATCCTGCGATCTGTCTTAATAAAAATTGCCCTGTTGCTGAGTCTGGTTCCGCCTGTGACCAGAGATGTACATCAAAATAGTGTGGCTCATAGTCCTTTTGGGGACGCAAAAAAAGACGCGTGGTTTACAATTTGCTGTTCCATGCGCCTTTACACAGTTTTGTTGAGATTAAATTGTTTTGCTGATTATGCCAACTGCATAATCTCGGCCTCAAGCTCTTTTAATTCATCTAGCGACAAGGACGGAACGCAATCCGCAATTTCATCAAGTGACATTTTACCCTTTATAATCAATTTTTTTGCCGTTTCCCTTGCGCTTTCCTGCACAGCTTCATGCCGCTCACTCCTGATAAACGACTTCATTATCTGTTCTTCATCAAATAAACTCATCATAATCGTCACTACCTCCTTTTCTCTCTGCGCTAAATATTCCCTTAAAACATTCCTGTCCTTGCAGATACGAATTGTTTCAGTAACCGCCTTTTGTATCATTCCGTGCTGCGTGGTCTGTTCGTTAAAAACTTTACAGAAAATGATGTACTGATTGATGATATCGTCTGTATCACGCTCATAGATGACCTTTGCTTTCACTTCAATGTCAATATCCGCACCCTCAAAAAATTCTTCTGATAAAAGATATTTTATCGGGTTTTCGTCCTTTATTTCCCGTAAAAATCACATAGAGTTCAGGCTTGGGCATCTTCACTTTCCTGCTTTTGTAATAGTTTTGACTGGTGCGTTGAAAATATTCGTGATAACTTTGCGCCAGATACAGTAACACTCTTACTAAAATATTCATCGTCCATGTAGACTGT
>CAMWOK010000067.1 GCA_947175845.1 uncultured Lachnospiraceae bacterium
TACCACCCTGTGGCTGTCTGTCCTGAACGGGAATGCCTTCATGGCGATCCTGCCCCCGCGGCTGATCAAAAACGTCATCATGCTTCCGATCGACACCATGATTTTATTTTTCACGCTCACTTTTGTCACGAAACTTTTGAGTATGCCGGAGTTTTGGCGGTACCGGGGTGGGAAATTTTAGCCCTTTCTATGAGAGCGAAAATGTGTTAAACTGTAGATATTGATACCACAGCACATTTTTGAAGGGATACATAGTTATGAAGCGTAATGAGAATCAGATATTTGATGAGATGAAGAGCCTGGTCGACCGCCTGGCTCTCATCTGGCTGACAATTATGACAGGCGTGTCACTTTTAATCGGACTGCTCTGCCTGCTCGGCGCCCTGCCCCGCGCGGTGCTGTGGGCACTGGTGTGGATCGTGCCCTCGGCGCTCGGCCTCTGGGGAGCCGTGCGCTTTCTGCACAGAAAATCCGCGCTGCTTGCGCAGAAGCATCAGATTTCCCTGATGGCATACCATGCAAGGCAGGTTATGGAGCATTTGCAGCAGCAGATTCCAGACACACTGATCACGGACAGCAAGATAAAAATCCGCTATCTTGCACGGCACGGCGTCGATGTCGACGCCGCGCTGACAAGGCTTGGGCACAATGTGGAGAAGTACAATGAACTGGCGGCCGCGTTTGTGCAAAACAGCGACAAGTACGAGGATTCCCTGTACGATCTGATGCAGCCTGACACGCTTCTGCGCTACGGCGCAAATGCCCGCGCGCTGCGCGTCAGGGCGAACGAACTCGGTCTGGTCAATCTGACCGACACGGCTTTTTTTCATGAAATTGAAGCTTACGCCGGCTGTTTCGACGTGGTGCGCGCCAACTGGAAAAAGCTCTCCCTGGAGCTTGACGAGGCGTACACACTCCTGAGCGAGTATGTAAAATCCCTCGGTCTGACGCAGGATTCCGTGGACAAGGACGGCAACCATATCACGTTCAAGAAATGGGGTGAACAGCTGCAGGAGGCATTTGAGGCGCTCGAGATGTACGACACTGGCAAGGCAAAGACAATACTCAACGAGCTTGTCAAATTTCCCATAGACTCTGACATCACCACTGCGTTAAAAGGAATCATCTCCAACATTGAGGAGATGACTTCCTTTGCAGATCTCACTCGCTGATTATCGTAACCCGCTCTTCGTCCAGCACGCGCAGATTGCTGATGGGATTCCCCTTGCAGTACACCTGCCGCAGTGCGGGAAGCGCTGCCAGCGGGCCCATGTCTGTCACATAGTTGTCTGAGAAATCAATCACTTCGAGCTTCTTAAGCCCCGCGGTAAAACCCAGCTCCTTAATCTCATTGTCCCCGATCCCAAGCCCTCTGAGATTGGGAAAGTGGGCAAAAAATTCAAGATGGTCAGGCAGGTACACATCATCCCACGATATTTCCGCAACTACGCCGTAGCTGGCTATCTGCACATTCTCATAGAGCTTGATGCCCGTGACATCCAGCACTTCCAGCGAAGGGTTATCCACCACGCTGTCAAAGTCGATCTCGCACTCCATACCGATCAGGTTGAGCTGTCTCAGATTGGGCAGTGCAAATATCGCTGAAATGTCCTGGTATGTCCTTGTGCCGCTCAGATTCACTTCCTCGAGTGCCAAAAGGCTTCCGATAAATCCCAGATCCAAGTCCCTGCTGCTCGCCGTACAAGTCAGTTTCCGCAGACTGGTAAGCCCTGACAGGTCAGGACACTTTGAGAGATCACAGTACTGCACTGTCAGCTCTTCGAGTTGTGTCATGCCGGAAAGAAACGCACAGGATTCAAACCCGCGTATGGACAGTTTCTGCATGCTGGTCAGTTCTGCCAGCGACGGTTCCGGACAGTTGTACGGTATGTTGAGCGTCAGCTCCTCAAGACTGGTCAAAGCGCTGACACCGCTCATATCCACCAGATCGTCACACTCCATCACCGACAGCTTTTCCAGCCCTTCCAGAACCTCTATCCCGCCAAGGTCAAGCAGTTTTGCGTCGGAGATTTCCAGACTTTTCAGCTGCGGCATCCGCGTCAGAAATTCCAGTGATTTGAGTCCTTCCGAGTCGATCGAGAGGTTTTCGAGACTGTCGAGGGACGCCAGCACAGAGAAACTGGTTATCCCGTCCGCCCCGTCCAGCGTGAGCGACTTCAAATGTTTCAGCGAGACGACCGCATCCAAATCCTGCAAAGAGCCAGCAGGAACAACAAGCGTCTCAATATTGGGAAACCGCTCCAGCCCTACCAGCTGCTCCATACTGTTTGTGATCGTAAGACAGCGTATCCCTGATGTGTCCTCAAACGCCTGCGCGGCCTGCTCAAACGAAGTGATATTCGCCGTGAGACTGACAAGCTGCACGTCCCCGAATCTGCACCGCAAAAGCGACTCATTGGTATCCAGCCGCTTTAGACCGGTAAAACGGTGCAGATTCTCATAGCCGCTCTCAGACCGGTATTCGACCGTGATCCATGTGAGTTCGGCATCCGGATTTTCCAGGGGATTCTCAAAACTGTATCCGATGTAATAGTTGTCGTAATCGCGCCGGTCCGCAATCCACTGAATCCGGGCAAGTTCCTGTTCTGTCACGCTGTCCGCATCCTTGCCAAACACTTCCTCGACCATCTCGCCCAGCATACCGGAAAATGTCTTTGTTTCCGCCTCCGTATCCGCTGTTATGTATGACGTCTTACTCCCCGTTTTTATCTGATTTTGATTGTTGCCAAACTGTATCAGGCTTATCACAATTATTATCCATGCAATCAGCGTGATCCCCACAACGACCGACAATCCCGAAGGAGAGCGCGGGGTGGACTGCATTGGCTGCATCGGCTCCCATTTCGGAATCGGGGGTATGGACGCCTGTTCATTGCTGCCTGTATCGACGGCATACTCGTTGCCGCAGTACTCACACTTGACAAACTTTTCCCCCTCATCAGGTATCTTCAAGCTTCCACCGCAGCTCGGGCAGCGCAGCTGCGTAATCTTCAAAACCTCTCCCATGTCACCCTCCTCTTTTGCCGCCTACTCGCCGTCGAACAATGCTTTCTCCAGCGCAACGATATCGTCCGCATTTGGCGTGTACACATTGTCGATAAGCTCAATCCGGACATTCATGTCAGCCGCCTCGCTGTACTGCACCTGTTCAAGCACCGCCATGAGACTGTTTTTAAACTCGAGATACACGGTCCGCACCATCTCCTCCTCTGTGAGAGGCTCCGGGGCGTTCTCCCAGCTCTCCATTATGGCTGCCACATTCTCCTGATGGCGCGCCAGCGCAGGCTGGAAGACATTCATCTTCTCATACGACACAGTCACTATGTAGGAGCCGTCGCTCTGTTTCTCCGCCGCTCCAACCGTGTACCGCACCTTCCCGAGCATATCCATATAGATCTGCCGAAACTCCTCCTGATATTCATCCGTCACGCCGAGCCTGCGGCAAAATACGCTGACTCCGGTATCAATCCCCTGATCATAGAGCGCCTGCGCCTCCTGTTCACTTCCCAGCTTCATCTCCACAAACGCGCTGGAATCGTTCTTGTACGAAGTGTCCAGAAGCGCCTGCAGATAGGTCTTCACGCTCTTGTCCGACGTGCAGCCGCAAAGTGTTGCAGCCGTCAGGATGCCTGTCAGCAAAATCACAATTTTCCTCATGGTTCTCTTTGTTGTTGCATGTTTCATTTCGTCACCCAATTCAGCAGCATTTATCCCTGCCTGCTGCAGCCTCCTCCTGTTTCGATGTGCACAAAAACGCATATCCCGTCACCCTGAGATATGCGTTTTGCAACTATTTCATGTACCCTTACAGCTCTACCTTGTCAAGATGCCATATCTCGTCGACATACTGCTGAATGGTTCTGTCTGAAGTAAATTTGCCCACCTTTGCCACGTTGAGCATCGCGCTCCTTGCCCATCCGGTCTTATCTCTGTACGCTTCCTCCACGCGCTTCTGCGCATCTGCGTAGGAGTGGAAATCTTTCAGGATAAAGTAGCGGTCTGCCTTGTCCGTATCGAGCGTGTTGAGCAGGGAGTTGTAAAGGCTCCTGAAAAGCTCCCTGTCATCCGCGTAAGTACCATCCACAAGCTGATCCACAACCTTTCTGATATCCGCATCTTTGTTGTAGATATCCATCGGATTGTATCCGCCGTTGTTCTCAAAACTGATGACCTGATCGGAACTCAAACCAAAGATAAATGCATTTTCATTGCCGACCTCCTCGACAATCTCCACGTTCGCTCCGTCCATCGTTCCGAGTGTCAGTGCACCGTTGAGCATAAACTTCATGTTTCCGGTGCCGCTCGCCTCCTTAGAAGCCGTCGAGATCTGCTCTGAGATGTCTGCCGCCGCAAAGATAAGCTCCGCGTTGGACACCCTGTAATTCTCTATAAATACAACCTTGATGCGATCCTTCACCACCGGATCATTGTTCACCTTGTCCGCAACTGCATTGATCAGCTTGATTGTCAGCTTCGCATTCTTGTAGCCTGCCGCCGCTTTTGCACCAAAGATAAACGTTCTCGGGTAGAACTCCATAGCCGGGTTCGCTTTCATCTGATTGTACAGGTGCATCACATGCAGGATATTGAGCAGCTGTCTCTTGTACTCGTGAAGCCTCTTGACCTGCACATCAAAGATAGAGTTCGGATCAACCGTAATCCCGTTGTGCTCCTTGATATATTTTGCAAGGCGCACTTTGTTCTTATATTTGATCTCCATAAACTCCTTCTGTGCGGCAGGGTCGTTCACATACTTGGTGATACCGTCAATCACAGGAAGATCCACGATCCAGTCCTCGCCCACCTTGTCTGTAACCCAGTCTGCAAGCAGCGGGTTTGCGTGGAGCAAAAAACGTCTCTGTGTGATACCGTTTGTCTTGTTGTTGAACTTGCGCGGATACATCTCATAGAAATCCTTCAATTCCTGATTCTTGAGAATCTCCGTGTGAAGCCTGGCAACACCGTTGACACTGTACCCGGCAACAATTGCCAGATGCGCCATCTTTACCTGTCCGTCCGCAATGATTGCCATCTTCTTGATCTTGTCTGCCGGCTCCGGATATCTGTTTACGATATCCAGCAGGAATCTGCGGTTGATCTCCTCCACGATCTGATAGATTCTCGGAAGCAGTCTCTGGAACAGATCCACCGGCCACTTCTCAAGCGCCTCGGCCATGATCGTGTGGTTTGTGTACGCGCAGGTTCTGGTCGTTATCTTCCACGCCTCATCCCACTCCAGATGGAAGTCATCGAGCAGGATGCGCATCAGCTCTGCGATCGCCACCGTCGGGTGTGTGTCGTTTAACTGGAATGTCACCTTCTCGTAGAAATTGTGAATGTCGTCATGCTTGGACATATATTTCTCAATCGCCGTCTGTACCGACGCGGAGATAAAGAAGTACTGCTGTTTCAAGCGCAGTTCCTTGCCGGATATATGGTTGTCGTTGGGGTAGAGTACCTCGACAATGTTTCTTGCTAAGTTGGTCTGCTCCACCGCCTTCTGATAATCGCCCTTGTCAAAAGAATCCAGACTAAAGCAGTCCATCGGCTCCGCATCCCAGATTCTGAGTGTGTTGATAATGCCGTTGCCATAGCCGACAACCGGAAGATCATACGGCACTGCCTTGACGGACTGATAGTTCTCCTGGTACCAGATCAGTCTGCCGTCCTCTTCCCTGCATGCCACATTTCCGCCAAACTTAATCACCTTTGTGTACTCCGGGCGTCTCAGCTCAAACGGGTTTCCGTCCCTGAGCCAGTCATCGGGAACCTCTCTCTGGAAGCCGTCGCGAATCTCCTGCTTGAACATACCGTAGCGATAGCGGATACCGCATCCGTACGCAGAGTAGCCCAGTGTGGCGAGCGAGTCGAGAAAGCATGCCGCAAGACGTCCGAGACCGCCGTTTCCAAGCGCCGCATCCGGCTCCTGGTCCTCGATCACGTTGATGTCCAGCCCCAGCTCCCCGAGCGCCTCCGAAAATTCCTTGTACGCCATCAAGTTGATCATGTTATTGCCAAGTGCGCGCCCCATCAGAAACTCCATGGACATGTAGTAGACTGTCTTGGGATCTTTCTCGTCGTAGGCTTCCTGTGTCTTGAGCCAGTTGTCCACAATGTTGTCCTTCACAGCGTAGGCCACCGCCTGAAAAATCTGCTGCTCTGTAGCCTCCTCCAGGGTCTTTCTGTACAGAGTCTTCACATTGTACAGCACGCTTCTCTTAAACATTTCTTTGTCAATAATTGGCTTTTTTGGCATTTCGTTACCTCTCCTTTTGTCCTGTGCCCCATCTCTGAAAAATATCCTGCTGACCATCTGTCTGATGCCGCCGCTCCCAGAATCCTGAACACGTAATTTAGTTATTTTTTTGTTATATTTATCAAATTCTGCTTTCATTCTTCATAATTATAGCACACTCTGTCAAATCTTTAAACAATTAATTCATCAAAAACGCGATTTTCTTGTTTTTCGTGTTCGATCCGCTCCTGTTGCGCCTCGGCCTTCTCCCTGGCTGCCTCCTCCGCTTTCTCTCGGGCTTCCTGCGTCTCCCCGTCTTCGCCTTCGCCGGATGTGACGTCGTTTCTCCTGTCAAGCGCCTCCTGCACGCGCTCCTCGAGCGCCTCGGACGCCTCGTCGAGCGTGTTGTGCGAAACTTCATTCAGGGCTGCGCGCGCACCCATATCCAGGATCGTCTGCTTCGCCTTGTCGACACCGTCAAGCGGGGTTAGCTCTATGTGCCTGAGTTCAAGCTCCCGCGCGTCCTGGATCGCCTGCAGGCCGCTCTTTCTGAGCCTGGACATCTCCCCGTAATTCGACACCATCATGCTGCCTGCCCTTCCGATATGCTCGGTTATCAGCTGATTTCTCTCATCCTCGCTGAGATTTTCCCTGCCGGCAGCCTCCGCCGCAAGGCCGATCTCCGCCTGGATCTCGCGCATCATTGCATTCGCCTCGGAAAGCTTGTCAAAGCCGCCGCGCGCCAGACTGTCGATCGTCCCTCTTGCCTCGAGCTCGCGCCTTGCCGCAGAAACCCCGAGTGTCGCCGCCGCATCCGAGAACGCATCGCTGTTGTCCGCGCTGCCCTCTGCGTCCGCAGCGTCCGAAGCGCCCTTTTCGCCGCCAGTTTCCTGCTCACCCTCCTCCTGCTCCTCAAAACTTTTGAGCATCATATACAAATCTGCATTTTTTTGGTCAACGATCTCCTGCTCTCTGGAAGCACCCGCAGCGCTGGCCTGCGCGTCCTTTGTGCGCTGATCATTCTCCGCGTCCTGGCGCGCCTTGAGCTCTAACAGTTTGTTGAGTGCGTCCTGCTTGTTTGCGATGGTCTCCTTGTCCTCGCCCGCCGCATACGCGTTCTGAATCGATCCCATCATCTCGGATATCTCGTCGAGCAGGCTCGACTGTTCGCTCCTGTGCTCCTCCTCTTGGCGCTGCTGTCTGATCAGCGCGCGCTCCGCACCGGAAGCCCGAAACCTCTCTGGTTCCTCCGCCTTCATCTGCCCGCTCAGCTTCCTGCCCTCGCTCGAGATCGTCACCCTGCACTCCGCGCCGAACACGCTGCCCGCAGCTGTGGCGGAATCCTTTGCGCGCATCGGACGAAACGGGCTGCTGTTCCCGACGCGCATATCAAGATTGGAACCTGTGTTATACCTGTAAAACATATTTGCTGCATGAATCTGCATAGCTATCCCCCCATTCCTGCAAAAAACGGCAAAATGTGCCGCACGTATATCCCCGTCCTGTCTAATATATCGGCGCAATGTTAACAAATGTTAACTCGTAGCCTTACCTTTTTCATGCAGAAGCCCCATCTTCAGCTCATAGTAATCCGGCGTCATGTCCATATAGTGCACATGCGGGTTGATAAAGCGCTGCTCCTCCTCCCAGATTTCCTCGCAGAGCTGTCTTCTGACATACGAGCGGATTTCCTCGAGCGGCGGAAGCTCATACACCCTTCTGCCGTCTTCAAAAATTTTCACCTGGAGCGGTTTCGCCGTGCAGTTCGTAAATTTCAGGTTTCGCCACGGCATCTTGGGATCGACAAATCGAAACTCCCTGCTTAAGTCGATCTCCTCGTCCGCCTTGGCGATCAGATCCGCCTTCGCCTTGCCATTCTGGTCATAAATGCGGTACACTTTTTTCAGTCCCGGATTGGTGATCTTCTCCACTGTGCCCGATATCTTGATGCGCGGCACAAACGCTCCGTTCTCCTCGACCGCCGCGATCTTGTACACTGCGCCGAGCAGCGCCAGCGTCTCGTCGGAATAGTCGCTCGTGGCGCCCGTGATCAGACGCTCGCCCACCCCATAGCCGTCAATGCACGCCTTCTGTATGTTCAGGGAGGATATCGTGTGCTCATCGAGGCTGTTCGACACGATGATCTTGCAGTCCGCAAGCCCCTCCTTGTCAAGCATTTTGCGCACCCTCGACGACTGGTATGCAAGGTCTCCGCTGTCGATGCGAACCCCTTTGAGACGCCTGCCCATCGGCTCGAGCACTTCGTGTGCCACGCGGATCGCGTTGGGAACTCCCGACTGGATCGTGTCGTAGGTATCCACCAGCAGCACGGTATTGTCCGGGTAATTGACCGCATAATTTTTGAACGCCTCGTACTCATTTTCGTAGTACATCACCCAGCTGTGCGCCATGGTGCCGCTCACCGGAATGCCGAACATCTGCCCCGCAAGCACCGTGGCAGTCCCCGCCGCGCCGCCGATGTAGGAAGCGCGCGCGCCGTACACCGCCGCGTCCATATTGTGCGCCCGCCGCGCCCCGAAATCCGACACCGTTTTCCCCGCTGCCGCCTTCACGATGCGGGCTGTCTTGGTCGCGACAAGCGACTGGTGGTTGATCTGCGCAAGAATCGCCGTCTCCACAAGCTGCGCGTCGATCAGCGGCGCAACCACCGTGAGCACCGGCTCGTTGGGATACATAATCGTCCCCTCGGGAAATGCATAGATATCCCCCTGAAACCGAAATTCTTTCAGATAATCCAAAAAAGCGTCCGTAAATGTGTTGAGCGAGCGCAGATACGTCACATCCTCGTCCGAAAAATGCAGGTTCTCCACATACTCCACAATCTGCTCAAGCCCCGCAAAAATCGTAAATCCCCCCCGGTCCGGATTTTTCCTGTAAAACACATCAAAAGCTACTCTCGCCTTCATATCCCCGTCATTGAAATAGCCGTTGGCCATAGTCAGCTCGTACAAATCCATGACCATAGTCAAGTTCCTCTGATCCGCCTGCTTCATCATATCGGTATGTCCTTTCTATCCCTTCAAATCTGCAAACACACAATTCTGCCGCACTGCGACAACGCAGGTGCCGTATGCGGCAAGTTCCTGTATCTATCATATGCCCATTTTGTGTTCATTGGCAAGAAAAACTTTTAAAACGGTTCCTGTTATTTTCATATTGCACGCCAAAATCAAATGTGATATGCTAGGCTTATAGAAATAGGTACTTATTTTTATGAAAATTTTTATGTGAAAGGAGGAATCTTTATGCGAATTTCTTCTATGTCCTACTTAACCAGACAGAACAATCGCAACTTGAACCGCTCATTTAAAAAGCTTTCCAGCGGCAAGCGGATCAATTCCGCAGCGGACGACGCTGCCGGCCTTGCCATCGCCCAGAAGCTTTTGAAGCAGACAAACGGTCTGAGTGCGGGCGTATACAACGCGCGGACTTCCCAAAATATGCTGAATGTCGCAGAGGGCGCAATGGGGTCTGTGACAGATACACTTCAGCGGATTAACGAACTCAGCATCCAGGCTGCCAACGGTACGAACTCTCCGTCTGACAGAAGCGCGATCCAGGCCGAGATCGACCAGCTCACGCAGGAGATCGACCGTGTGTCGGCGACCACCAAATTCAACGAGACCTATCTGTTAAAGGGAGGATCGGGCAGAAGTTCTGTCTCTGTCAGCGCGCGCGATGCAGGCATCACGGGGACCCTGACACAGGACGCTTCCAAAGCAGTTTTCACAATGGACGCCCTCAAAATCGGAGATACCATCAAAATTGCCGGAAAGGACTACACGATCGGCGACAAGGATGATGACACCAATTCCAGCCTCATCACGGCTGACACGGCGTACTCCAAGATCCAGGAACAGCTGACCGCCGCGAGCAGCGTGGGAACTACCACCCCCGCGACAACCTCTGCTGCCGCCATTGATCCGAACGACCCGTCAAAGGTGCAGTTTGTCATCAACAAGGGCAGTGTTGACCGGTCAGACAGCTTCTCGACCTCACTTCATGTGGGTGCGGAGTCCGACATGGCAAACAAGATTTCTGTCAGCATCGACGCGCTCAACGCAGCCGGAATCGGCATCAAGGGCCTGAATGTTGCTGACCAGACCGGAATGGCAGGCACAAACGCAATTGACGCCATCTCCGACGCCCTGGCAAAGGTTTCCGCGCAGCGATCTTCGCTCGGCGCCGCCTCTAACAGGCTCGATCACTCGATTGCATACGGCAACAATGCCATCTACAACCTGACTGCATCACACAGCCGCATCGAGGACACGGACTACGGAAAGGGCGTGACAGAGCTCAAGAAAAATCAGCTGCTGCAGACCTACAGCATCATGATGCAGCGCAAGTACATGGAAAATCAAAGCGGGCGTGTAAAGCAGTTTTTCAACTGACAGACAGTTTTCGCGCAGGATGAAAATCCCCGTGCCGCACATAAAAACCCCGGAGCATTCGCAAAGAGTGCCCCGGGGTTTTTTATGCGCGGCAGGGTGCTGTGGAGAACCCGCCTGCGCCTGCCCTGAAAAATTATTCTTCTGCCCAGCCGTAAGCGTACTTGACAGCCCTGCGCCAGCCTTTGATCCGCCTCTTTCGGTCCTCGGACTCGATAGCAGGTTCAAAGACACAGCTGCCCGCACCCTTCCTGCGGACGTCCTCCTTGTCCGACCAGTACCCCACGGCGAGTCCCGCCAGATATGCGGCGCCCATGGCAGTCGTCTCCACACACTGCGGCCGGATGACCGGCACACTGACGATATCCGCCTGCGTCTGCATCAGAAAATCGTTTGCGCTCGCACCGCCGTCCACCTTCAGAGACGAGATTGCAATCCTAGAGTCGGCCTCCATCGCCGCAAGCACATCATTGACCTGATACGCGATGGACTCGAGCGTCGCGCGGATAATGTGGCATTTGTTGACACCGCGCGTGATGCCCACGATCGTTCCCCGCGCATACTGGTCCCAGTACGGCGCGCCCAGCCCTGTAAAGGCAGGCACGACATAGCAGCCGTTGGTGTCCGCCACCTTCTTTGCCATGTACTCGGAATCCGCGGCAGAGTCGATGATCCGCAGCTCGTCGCGCAGCCACTGTATCGCCGCCCCCGCCACAAAAATTGACCCCTCAAGGGCATAGTTGACCTTGCCGTCAAGTCCCCACGCTATGGTTGTCACCAGCCCGTTTTCGGAAAACACCGGCTTCTCCCCGGTATTCATGAGCAGAAAACAGCCTGTCCCGTAGGTGTTTTTCGCCTCCCTCGCGCGAGAGCACGTCTGTCCAAACAGCGCCGCCTGCTGGTCTCCTGCCGCCCCCGCGATCGGTATCGAGCCGCCGAAAAAGGACGCGTCCGCCTCCCCGTAGACACAGCTTGACGGCCTTACGTCCGGAAGCATACATCCGGGTATCCCCAGCTCGTCAAGGATCTCGGCGTCCCATTTCAGCGTATTGATATTAAAAAGCATTGTGCGGGACGCATTGGAGTAATCCGTGACATGGAC
>CAMWOK010000068.1 GCA_947175845.1 uncultured Lachnospiraceae bacterium
GACTGTGACCAAAACGGCGGTGGATGACGTCTCTTTTGCGATTCGCGAGGGGGAGATGGTCGGCTATATCGGAAGCAACGGCGCGGGAAAATCCACCACAATCAAAATGATGTCCGGGATACTCACGCCGACCTCTGGTACCTGTGTGGTGAATGGGCTTGAGCCGTACCGGGAGCGCAAGAAGAACGCCAGAAATATCGGCGTGGTGTTCGGACAGCGGACACAGCTGTGGTGGGATCTGCCGCTCGGCGAGACGTACACGGTCCTCAAGGAAATCTATGAGGTGGGCGACAGGGACTTTGCGGAGCGGATGGCGTTTTTCAATGAAGTGCTGAATCTGCAGGAATTTATGCACAGCACGGTGCGCACCCTGTCGCTCGGGCAGCGGATGCGCGCGGACCTGGCTGCAGCGCTGCTGCATAACCCCAGGGTGCTCTATCTCGACGAGCCGACGATCGGTCTTGACGTGGTGGTCAAAGACCGGATTCGCAAGGCGGTCCGCGAGATCAATCAGAAGTACAGCACCACGGTCATTCTGACCACGCACGACTTAAACGACATCGAGGAGCTGTGTCAGCGCATTATCATCATAGACGCCGGAAAAAAGATTTACGACGCCACGCTCGACCAGCTTATGCGGGATTATGGGGATGGCTGCAGCGTTGCGTTCGAGTGGAAACAGAGCCTGGATGCGCGCCAGGAGGACATGCTGGGGCAGCTTGCAGGATCGTTTGTGCTGCACCGGCAGGAAAACGGCGTTCAGGTGTGCTTTAGCAGGAAGGCGTGCACCGTCGCGGAGGTGATTGCAAAGGTGATGGGAATCGCGCAGGTGAAGGATGTCCGGATCAAGGAGACAGAGCTTACGGACATCGTCAAAAGAATTTATCAGGGCAGCGGAGGCGGTGCGGTATGAAAAAATTTTTCAGAATTTACTGGCCGTTTGCCGCGAACCAGATCAAGTCCAATTTCGTATACAAAGGCAGGTTTTATCTCTTTATTCTGCGGAAATTTCTGGGAATGTTCATCTACTACTACCTGTGGATGGCGATTTATGCGAGTGCTCCGACAGGGGAGCTTGGCGGATTTACCAGAGCGGAAATGATACTGTATGTGTTTATGTCCTACACGGTTTCGGACATGGTTATGGTGGGAATCTCCTCCGAGATCGGGTATGATGTGACGGACGGAAATGTGGCGATGAGCCTGACCAAGCCGATCAGCTACCGCGCGCGCCTCGTGTTCAAATCGCTTGGAGTCATGCTCTACAGGGCGGTGGTTCCCACGCTGTTTATCTGGATCGGACTCGAGATCTACAAGGTAAGCAGGCTGGGGATGCCTTTAACCAGCCCTGTGACGATGGCAGCGACGCTCGTCAGCATTTTGCTGAGCTTTTTCATCTACATTTTTTTCGACTACTGTTTTGGAATGCTGGCGTTTGTCACGACCTACGTTTTTGGAATGAACATTATCAAAAATGCCGCGCTGAATTTCCTGACAGGAAAGCTGATTCCGATTTCCTTTTTTCCGGAGGTACTGCAGAGAATCTTTGCGGTCCTGCCATTCACGGCAATGACCTATGTGCCTGTTCTAATCTACCTGGGGAAATACTCCGGCGCGCAGGTGCTCGAACAGCTTGGAAAACAGGCGCTGTGGGTGGTTGTGCTGTTTCTGCTGGGAAGCTATCTGTGGAAAAAGATAGAGAAAAGAATTGTGATACTGGGAGGCTGACAAGGGATGAAGAAACTATCGAGATATCTGAATCTGTACCGCATTTTTGTGATACAATACATGAAGACAACCATGCAGTCCAAGGTAGATTTTTTTATCGGTCTTGGCGGCTTTTTGATCTCCCAGGCGGCAGGACTCGCGTTTCTCTACCTTGTCTTTGAGCAGATACCGTCCATGCGGGAGTGGACGCTGGAACAGATGCTCTTCATCTACGGGTTTGCGCAGCTTCCGAGAGGGATTGACCACCTTCTGACGGACAATATCTGGATGGTCGGCTGGCAGATGGTCATCAAAGGGACTTTTGACAAATATATCCTGCGCCCGATGAATATTTTTTTCCAGATTGTCTGCGAAAAGGTGCAGTTTGACGCGCTGGGGGAGATTCTGGTCGGACTGGTTCTGGTGGGGCGGTCCGTTGCGAAGGGCACGGTGCAGGTCACGCCGGTAAAGCTGCTGTTTTTCGTCGTCTCCGTGGCGGCGGGGACCGTTATCTATACCTCCGTGAAGCTGATCCTTGCCTCCCTTGCGTTCTGGCTAAAGGACAGCTCGGCAATCATGACGACGGCCTACGAGGTCGCTGACTTTGCAAAATACCCGGTTGAGATTTACGCAAAGCCTGTTCAGGCAGTGCTGATGACGATTCTGCCGTTTGCGTTCGTGGCGTACATTCCGTCCACATTTTTCCTGATTGACGCGAATCTGTGGACGACAATCGGGGCGGAGTGCGCGGTGGCGGCGATCATCTGGACTGTTGCGTACAAGCTGTTTCAGAAGGGGATTTCGGTGTACGAGAGCGCCGGAAATTGAGCGGGCGTCGGGCCACAGGAGGACGGTTTTGGATGGCGAACATACTGATAGTGGAGGATGAAAAAAGATGCAGGACATCATTGCGGTCTATCTGCGGCGCGGCGGCCACACCTGCTTTACAGCAGACGACGGCGTTGACGCTTTGATGCTGCTCAAAAACACCCCCCTGGATCTCATGATACTGGATATTATGATGCCGCATCTCGACGGCTTTTCCGTGTGCAGGATGGCGCGCGAAATGAGCAGCATACCGATTGTCATGCTGACCGCAAAGGGCGGGGAGGAGGATAAACTCAAAGGGTACGAATACGGCGCGGACGACTATATGACCAAACCGTTCAGTCCGCGGGTGCTGCTCGCGAAAGTGAACGCGCTGCTGCGCCGCATCTCGGCGGGGGCGTTCGAGAGCATCAGCGCGGGGAAGATAACCGTGTTTCTGGCGGCGCACAGTGTCTGTGTGGACGGTCAGGAGATTGCGCTTGCGAACAAGGAGTACGAGCTGCTGTGCTTTTTTATGGCCAATCCCAACCAGATTTTTTCCCGCGATCAGCTGCTCAACCGCATCTGGGGATACGATTTTGAGGGAAACACGAGGACGGTCGACACGCATATCAAGACTTTGCGTCAGAAGCTTGGAAGCGAGGGAAAACACATCGTGACACTGATTCGCTCCGGTTACAAATTTGAGGTGGGAAAATGAGAGAATTGTTTTCGCTGCGGACAGTCCGCAGTAAAATTGTTATGATGACGAAAGCTGCGGGCGTGATATTGATTCTGTCCTATTTTGCATCGAAAAAACTGCCATTTTCAGAGGATGTCTCGTCTCTGATCTGGGCAGTTTTTATTGTTGTGCTGACACTGATACTGGATGCGCTGCTGGGCCACTGCATCACAAGACCCGTCGCAAAACTCTGTGAACAGGCACAGAAAACGGCGCAGCTGGACTTTTCTGGCGCGTGTGCGGTGACGACAGCGGACGAGTTTGGCTCGCTTGCGGACAGCCTCAATCAGATGGCGAAAAACCTGCAGGGCACGCTTGCTAGGCTCGAGGCTGCAAACGCGCAGAACTGCCCGGGCGGTGTTGCGTTTTCCTTTTCAGTCGCTTCCGTGCCGCAACGGGGTAAAAATCGGTGTATTGGCGTTGACATGAAGAAATCAGTATGCTAAACTGACTTTTAGAGTGGGCATACTGTCCTATGCGTCAGGAACCCACTTATATTACACGCTTTTGATGAAAAAATGTTTACGTGTCAACGGCGTCAGAGGTGATAAAACTTGGATAAATACGAGTATAAAGTTCGATCAGAGGAAATTTCTAAATTAATTCAGAAAGAAAAATACGCAGAGGCCGTAAAGATTGCAGATACGATTGACTGGAGAAGAGTCAAGAGCGTGTCGATGCTCTTAAAGATTGCGGCATTATATAGAATCAGCAGGCGAAACGACGACAGCAGGGAGATGCTTATGCTTGCTTACGATCGTTATCCTACAAACCGTTCGGTTGTACATTCCCTTTGTGAGTTATCAATTGAATTAGATGATGTAGTGGCAGCGATTGAATACTATAAACAATTTGTCAAGCTGGCACCGAAGGACAATGGTGTCTATACGCTCCGCTACCGCATTCTGGAAGCGCAGGAGGCAAGTCTCGAAGAGCGGATTGATATTCTGGAAGAGTTAAAAAAGAAAGATTACCAGGAGGAGTGGGCGTACGAGCTCGCCTACTTGTACCACAGGGTGGGGCTGTCGACTAAGTGTGTGGAGGAGTGTGACGACATCATCCTCTGGTTTGGCGACGGGCCATATGTCATGAAGGCGATGGAGCTGAAGGCAAAGCATGTGCCGCTCACGAGCATCCAGCAGAAAAATTATGGGATCATGCTGGGGAACTCTAGGCAGAATTACAGCGCGCAGAGCTATGATGCAGGAGATGGCAGCGCGCAAGATTACGGGAATGACACATATGATCCCGGACAGAATTATGCTGCGGAAGGCTACGGCGACCAGGGCTATGGCACCGCGGGTTATGACAGTCAGAACTACAGCAGTGAAAAGTATGACAGCCCAAACTATGGGGAGGCGGGCTATGCTGGCCAGAACCGCGAAGAAGCAGGCTACGGCGAACAGAATTATGGCGGCGGAAGCTATGCCGGTGAGAACTACGGGACAACCGGCTACGGCGATCAGAATTATAACAGTGAGAACTATGAAACGTCCGCTTACGGCGGACAGAATTATGATAGCGAGAACTATGCGGCATCCGGTTACAGCGATCAGAATTATAACAATGAGAACTATGAAGCGTCCGGTTACGACAGTCAGAATTATAATAATGAAAACTACGGGACATCTGGCTACGGCGATCAGAACTATAACAGTGAGAATTATGAAGCGTCCGGCTATGGCGGTCAGAATTATACTAACGAGAATTATGAAGCATCCGGCTATGACGGTCAGAATTATAATCGTGAGCGCTATGAAGCGTCCAACTATGGCGGTCAGAATTATAATGATGAGAATTATGAAGCGTCCGGCTATGGCAGCCAGAGTTATAATAACGAGAATTATGAAGCATCCGGTTATGGCGGTCAGAATTATGCGGGCGAAAGCTACGATACACAGAACTATAAAGCATCCGGCTATGGCAGCGAAAACTATAATGGCCAGAATGAGCCTGCGCCGGACGGTGACGGCTATGGCAGCTACGGACAAAACAATTTTGTCGACGACGGCTATGGCAATCTGAGTTATGTGGACAATTCATATCGGGACGGCGGTTTTACTGGTGAGTTTTATGTGGAGCAGGCATATGACGAAAACGGCAATCTGATCAGTCCGGAGCTGTACGCCGATGATGCGGACGGAGCGCAGGAGCGCTATGACTATGTGCAGGACAACAGCGCACAGGGCGCCGTCGGTTCCGGCAGCACATCCAGAGAATACCGCAACGGGCTGCGTCTTGTGGAAAACACCGCACCGGCTGCCGGAACTTCCAGTGATATGAGCCAGTACAATACGATCAATCTCCAGAAGGTCGTTGCGGAGAGCATGAAAGAGCTGTTTCCGGACGAAGATGGCGATGTGTTTGCGGAGGATCGGGAGAAATATAACGCGGGGGCAAAGCTTGATAATACCGCAGGTGACACACGCATCTTTGGCAGTCTCGCCGGATATGGTGCCAAGGACAGCAGGGGGCCAAAGGCGACACTTGCACAAAACAGCCAGGGCGGAGCAGATGCACTCCGGGAGGAACTGACACAGACAGGAAAAGTTGCGCAGATGGTGACAGGTGTGTCAGAAAAAGCGCCGGCGCCGCACACGGGAGCGATCCGAAAAGTTCTGGTTCCAGGCGATGACGCGCGGCTTATCAAGTCGGATTCCAACATCGACGAACTGCGTGACACCACGGAGAAATCGGTGGATGACGAGCACATCCGCATGGAATACAATGATGAGAATGTCTATCACGACCAGAATCTGACGGATGCGGATGCGGCAGTGCAGTCTCAGACGACCGGTTCCATGGATCTCGGCGAGGTGCTGGTTGCGTGGCAGCGCATGAAGCAGGATAGTGCAAGGAAGAATCAGGAAGAAATCAAGCAGCGCGTGCAGTCACAGACAGGAAGGATATTTATTGATTTTGACAACTCCATCAAAAGCGGAATCCTGGGGGAACTCGAGCGCGAAGAAGCGCAGGCAAAACGCGACAGTCAGGCGGAAAATTCGGCCAGAAAGCGTAAAACTGCAAGAGACGGATTCCTGGATGCAGACATCACCAGTGATATTCCACAGACTCCGACAGCGGAGGATGACTTTGATGTGGCGTATACGACGGAGCAAAGTCGACCGGCTGCTGTGCAGCCCGCTTCGGACACAGTGCACCGCCCGGAGCCGACTGATGCGGGTGCGCGTGCACAAGGAACGCGTGCAGTTCGGGCGGACAACGCCGGGAATGAGCGCGTAGAAACCGACATGTATCCGGTGGATGAAGCGGTCACAAAGACGCAGGATACAACCGCTCAAGAATACCTTGCTGACGCGGTGGAAATGGGTTTCGCTGAGGATACGGAAGATGTGGCAGAGGCGCAGGCAGATTTATACACAGATTTATACATAGAAGAGCTTGGCGCAGAACAGACTGACGGGCGCGGTTTAGATGAGGACAGCGCTGCAGCGCACCTGCAGGAAGAGACAGCAGTGTACGAAAATGCACTGCATCGCACACAGGAGAACGCGGATTTGGCGGCAGGCGCAGAGTCGACGACAGAGAGAGCGCGCGCGGTGGATGACCTGCAGGAGCTTTCTGACGAAGAGGAAAATCCAAACCCGCATGCGACAGAGAGCGGAAAAGAAATCAACTGCCCGCAGGATCCTGCGTTGTCGGAAGGGTACGGCGAGGGAGCCGGCGATGAGAATGCGCGCAACTATCCGCAGGAGTCTGCGTCGTCGGAAGGGTATGACGAGGAAGCCGGCTATGAGAATGCGCGTAACTATATACAGGAGTCTGAGTCGTCGGAAGCGGAAGGATATGCTGAAGAAATAAGTTATGCACAGGAGCTTGAAGTTGCAAAAGCGCCTGGCTGCGCGGAAGATCCAGCCAGCTATGATGCTGAAATCAATGATGCGCAGGATCTAGTGACATCGGAAGCATCAGAGTACGCTGAAGATCCAGTCATCTATGCTGGCGAAATGAATGATGCGCGGGATCTTGCATCGTCGGAAGCATCAGAGTACACTGAAGAGTCATCTGGCTATGGCAACGAAATAAACTACACACAGGAGCTTGCAGCATCAGAAACATCTGGCTATGACGACGAAATGAACGATACGCAGGAGCTTGCGCCGTCAGAAGCATCTGGTTATGCTGGGGAAACGGACTATACGCAGGATCTTGCAGCATCAGAAGCATCAGGCTATGCTGACGAAATGAACTACACGCAGGATCTTGCAGCATCAGGCTATGCTGACGAAATGAACTACACACTGGAGCTTGCATCGTCAGAAGCAGCAGGTTATAACGATGAAATAAACTACACGCAGGAGCTTGCGTCGTCAGAAGCGTCTGGTTATGCTGGGGAAATGGACTACACGCAGGAGCTTATGTCATCAGCGGCGTCTGGTTATACTGACGAGTCATCAGGCTATGCCGGGGAAATGGACTATACACAGGAGCTTGCGCCGTCAGAAGCATCAGGCTATGCTGACAAAATAAACTACACGCAGGAGCTTACAGCGTCGCGGGCGGGCAAATACGCCGAAGAGCCAGCCAGATATAAACGTGCGTCACAGTATACGCAGGAGCTTGTGACACAGAAAGCAGACCGCCGTCGCCGTCAGTATAAGGAATGCCAGTATGATGAGAAGGCGCTTGACCCTGAGGAAGCAGAGGATATCGCGGAGATGGCGAAAGAGGACGCGCTCAAAACGCAGGAGATCAAGATGAACACGGCGGACTTAAGTTCGCTCTCCGAGAAGATCGTCGCCACGACAAAGAAGGAGGCAAGGGGGGCAAAGCGCGAGGAGCTGCGCGAGTTCACGCCGGAGGAGCAGACACTCTTTGAAAATTTTGCTGTCACCAGAAAGATCAAGAAGCAGATTCTGCAGGCACTTGATCAGATGACGCTCGCCGCCTATATTGGAAATGTCATCATCACGGGCGATGCCGGCCTCGACACCATCAGGATGGCGAAAAATCTGATGAAAGTGTACCAGACGCTGGACGAAAATTTTTCCGGGAAACTCGCTAAAATCACCGGCGAAAAAATCAATCAAAGAAATATCAAAGATGTCTTTGAGAAATTGCACAATGGTGGTATTATTATAGAGAAGGCAAACGGTATGAGCGAGGAGAAGCTGTACGAGCTGGCGACAAACCTCAATCAGGATACCCTCGGAATCGTGGTCATCATGGAGGACACCAAAAAAGAGATCACAAAGCTTTTGGAAAAGCAGGCGATGATTGTGGACTACTTTAACATCAGAATCGATCTGATGGAGATGGACAACAACGCGCTGGTTGCCTACGCCAAAAATTATGCGCTGGCCCTGGAATACTCGATCGACGAGCTGGGTACGCTTGCCCTTTACACCAGGATTGCAAACATGCAGAGCGGAAATCATGTGGTGACAAAGGATGAAGTGCGGGACATCATAGATGAGGCAATCTGGAAATCCAAAAAATCAAAAATCAAAAACTTTGTTGATGTACTTTTTGCGAGAAGATACGACAACGAGGACATGATTGTCCTGAAGGAAAGGGACTTTATGTAATAAGAATGGAGGATTTTTATGAACAACACAGACACAACCGTATTTATCTCGGATGCGGACCAGTATGTATTTGGACAGGGTACTCATTATGAGATATACAAGAAACTGGGTGCACATTTCTGCAAGAAAGGCACGGAGGACGGCGTGTTCTTTGCAGTGTGGGCCCCGAATGCCAGGGAGGTATATGTCATCGGCGAGTTCAACGGCTGGGACGAGGGCGCATCCCCGATGAAGCGCCTCGGCGAGGGCGGAATCTTTGCAACCTTTGTCAAGGACGTGAAGGAAGGCCAGATGTACAAGTATATGCTGGTGCTCGCGGATGGCACAAGGCTCTACAAGGCGGACCCGTATGCAAACTATGCGGAGATGCGCCCGGGCACGGCTTCCAGAGTGTACGATCTTGAACATTTCAAGTGGACGGACAAGAAGTGGATGACAGAGCGCGAGAAGAAGGACATGAACAAGGAGCCCATGTCCATCTACGAGTGCCATATCGGCTCTTGGATGAAGCATCCAGATGGCACGGAGGACGGCTTCTACAACTACCGCGAGTTTGCGGACAGACTCGTCGAATACTTTAAAGAGATGCCTTACACACATGTCGAGCTGATGGGAATCGCAGAGTTTCCGTTTGACGGTTCCTGGGGGTATCAGGTGACTGGCTACTACGCACCGACTTCGCGGTACGGAACGCCTGACGATTTCAGATATCTCATTGACCTGCTGCACAAAAATGACATTGGTGTCATTCTTGACTGGGTTCCTGCCCATTTCCCGCGGGATGCGCACGGCCTGTGTGAGTTTGACGGCACCTGCCTCTACGAGCATCCTGACAAGCGGCTTGGCGAGCATCCGGACTGGGGAACCAAGATCTTTAACTACAGCAAGAACGAAGTCAGAAATTTCCTGATTGCCAATGCGCTGTTCTGGATTCGCGAGTTCCACATCGACGGTCTGCGCGTGGATGCGGTGGCGTCCATGCTCTATCTCGACTACGGCAAGCAGGCGGGACAGTGGGTGCCCAACAAGTACGGCGGGCACGAGAATCTCGACGCGATCGAGTTCTTCAAGCATCTCAATTCTGTGATTCACGGTGCGTATCCCGGCGTCATGACCATCGCCGAGGAGTCGACGGCATGGCCGAAGGTGACCAAGGACCCGGAGGAGGGCGGACTGGGATTCTCCTTCAAGTGGAACATGGGCTGGATGCACGATTACTGTGAGTACATGAAGCTTGACCCATATTTCAGGAAAGACAACCACTACAAGCTGACCTTTGCCATGAGCTACAACAGCGCAGAGAATTACATTCTGCCATTGTCACACGATGAGGTAGTGCACCTGAAGTGCTCCATGGTCAACAAGATGCCGGGCTATGAGATTGACAAGTACGCAAACCTGAGAAACCTCTACACCTTCATGTTTGGACACGAGGGCAAGAAACTGCTGTTCATGGGACAGGAGTTTGGACAGGAGCGCGAGTGGAGCGAGGCGCGGGAACTCGACTGGTTCCTGTTGAAGGAGCCGTTCAACAAGGGGATGCGCGACTACATGAGCGAGCTGCTTGACCTCTATAAAAAGAGTCCCTGCCTCTATGAGATTGACAACGACTGGCTGGGATTTGAGTGGATGAACGCGGACGACACAGAGCGCAGCATCTACAGCTTTGTCAGGAGAACAAAGGACGGCAAACAGCACATGCTTTTTGTCATCAACATGACACCGGTGGAGTATCCCAAGTTCAAGGTTGGCGTGCCGATGAACACGCAGTATAAGCTGCTGCTCAACTCCGACGAGGAAAAGTTCGGCGGAAACGGCAACAAGATACCAAAGAATCTGAAAGCGAAAAAGGGTCTGTGCGACAACAGGGATTATCACATTGCATTCCCGCTTCCGCCACTGACCGCAGCGGTGTTTACATTCTAATTTCATAAACGAATCTTAAGAAAATCTTTCGGTTTCATGCACCTTCTTTTTACGTTTTGACTGGTAGACTAAGCCTATCAGTCAAAGCGAAAGAGAAGGTGTTTTTATATGAGTCTTGAAGCCATTACATCCTGTTTTACCCAATATGGGGCAGTCGCAATCTTTGTCATCGTGCTGTTAGAGTACATGAATCTGCCGGGCTTTCCCGCGGGCGTCATCATGCCGCTCTCCGGGATATGGGCGGCGAAGGGAAATATCAACTTTTTCTGGGTCATGGTCATCACGCTGGCGGCAGGCGTTATCGGCAGCTGGGTTTTGTACTTTCTCGGTTACACTGGCGGCAGCCTTCTGCTGGAAAAATATTTAAAGAAATTTCCAAAGCAGCGCCCGGCCATCGAGAAAAATTTTGATTTGATACGGAGGAAGGGGTGCATAGGGATCTTTATCAGCAAACTGATTCCCATGGTGCGGACGATTATCTCCATACCGGCGGGGGTGCTGAGAATCAATTTTGTGAAGTACAGCATCAGCTCGGCGCTCGGCGTATTTGTGTGGAATCTGGTCTTTGTCGGCGCAGGCTATTTTCTTGGGGATGCGGTATTCACGTACATGCATCTGTAGAGATAGTATAACCCGCACTAAATAGCCTTGTGTTATGCCTGCCTGTTTTGCTGATAGCGCTACGCCCCAAGCCTAAGCGCAGCCACTGCTGCGCCTGCGCTTGTGAAGCAACACGCTCAGAAAACTATTCTGCGCGAAACATTCAGATATCTTGTGTGGATTATACGAATCTGTCGGAACAGCAGATGCATTTTCGGGATCTCTCGGTGCATAATGCCGCGGGAGATTGATAGAGGCGTTCGGAGCTGACGTAAAATTTGCCGCGAGAGCGAAAGCAGGGAAGCTTCCAGAAGGTTATGAGCTTGATAAGTCAGACAAAAAACGG